>JADLHS010000320.1 GCA_020848635.1 Limisphaerales bacterium | reverse complement strand
ATTTAATGTCAGAATGCCAACCGCCATTTGTCTAGTTGCTGCATAAGTCTAAAATCACATCTGAAATTTCACCGCCGTATTCGAAGGTGATGTCCGCCGTCCAGGTGAAATGCTGTTGTGACTCATCCTTATACCACAACGTATGAACCCAGCTTCCGGTGGGGGATTGCGTTTCACAATAGAAATCCAGAATCCGAATCGCGGTGTCGGCAAAAACCTTTTCGCCGGTCAACCGATAAAGCTCAGCTCCGGCCCACATCGTTTTACAACTTGCGTAATTAGTCCAAGCGTTCGCATGGAGTTTGTGGAAAAAGAAGAATCCCTGTTGGGCGCCCTTGAGATATCTCTTGTCCCCGGTGGCCGTATAGAGCCGCGTCAGGAATTTAGTGGGTTTGCCAATCAGCCATGTCAATTCATTATGCCCATCATCTTTAGCGCTGAGGCATTTCTGTTTGCGACTATTGGGGTCCCAGGAATTCTCATTCCCGAACACATCAGTATGCAGCGCCCCATCCGGACGCATGCACGAGAAAAAGTAATTGTCTGGCTCAGGCTGCAGGTGGAGCAGGTCGAGTATGAAATCTCCCGCACGTTTCGCTTCCTCCAACCGGCCACACATCAAGCATGCCATGCCAGCAGCTGAAGTGCTTGAGCTGTCCATAAGGCTTTTGTCTATGAGCTGCTTCGCTGCGTCGAAGGCAAAGTAGAACCCTCCACGTTTGGGATCCTGGAACTGGAGGACGAACTCAAGTCCTTTGATTGATATGTCATAGGCGTCGAGCTTTTGCATCCCTGAAACAAGCCATCCATTTGGATAGATGTATTGATTGTGAACGGTGCAGGGGAATACATAAAAACCTTTGGAGTCCCCCTCGGTTCTGAAATCACCATCCGCTCTCAAAAAGTTTCGCGCGATATGATTTCTATGCAGACCAGCCATTTTCATGTCCCCAACACAGGCCCAAAAGTAAGGGGCCTTGTAGTGGGCCTGGATATCCGGTTCCGTCAGGATTCGTTGGTGGTTGTCGTATGCCCATTTGACCGTTTTTTTGACGGTCTCCGTATAACGATCAATTTGACGCTGCGTGAGATACATGATGCTGATTCTTGGTTATTGGTTTTTCGTCACATTCCGAGCTTTTGCCGCATCCTCATTTTGTTGCGCCTGTTGTTTGTTGCGGAGTTGAGCGAGCATTTCCTTGATGTCTTTCGCCCCGCGGAACGCCACGTACCAGGTGATCGCGATGTACCAGATCACGCAGGCGATGGTCAGAATGAACCAGATCAGATGTTTCGGCATATGTTACCTCAGCGTTCCTGCTGTTTGGGTTTCAAGAGGGAGCCCACGACCATGGCCAGGGCCGCAATGACAAAGGTCAGGATTCCCCAGGTGGAAGATCCGATCGTTTTCTTAAAAAGATGTTGGGTCGCGGGAATCTGTTCGAAAATCAGGTAAGCGACTGGCATGACCGCGCCGAAAATGATAGCTCCAGCGGCGCCCCAGTTATTTGCCCCCTTCCAATAGCAGCATGCGATCAGCAGGACCGTCATGCTGGAAAGATAGATGGTGCCGGTGATGGCAATGTAAGTCCACAGGTCTCCTTTGAGAGGATACCACAGGCCGTAGAAGAGGAGAAAGATGCCGATGAACGCGACGATCATTCGGTTCCAGAGCAGGCCTCGCTTTTCAGTCCACTGGGTTTTGCGGAACGGTGCCAGGATATCATTATAGATGACCCCACCCCAGGTCAGCGTGTACGAGGAATCCGTTGACATGTCGGCGGCCAACATCGCAGCGATAACGAGGCCCATAAGGCCTGCCGGGACGAAGGTGCTCAGGAATTTGGGCATGGCGAGGAGCGTATTTGAGCCAACGGTTTCAGGCGCGAGGGTCGCTAGGGCGGCGATCCCCCAGACCCCCGGCAGGAGGAAGCGGCAGACAAAGAAGAAGCTGGTGCCTTTGTAAATTTTTCTGGCGATATTGCTATCCTTGGCGGCGAGTGCGCGCTGAATGACGGTCTGCCAGGTGAGGACAATCGAAAGCGTGAGCAAAGTGTTAAAGACAACAAAGGACCAGCCCATGTCGGGATGAACAAAGGGGTTGAACCCGCCTGCTCCGTAGTGTGTCTCCACTGCAGTAACCATTGTCGACCAACCTACCTTTATAATAATGAGGATCGTCACGACGATCAGGCCGACACTCATCACAATGAACTGCAGGTAGTCGGTAACGAGGACGGAGAGCATGCCCCCGAGGATGGTGTAAACGGCGACACTGACCAGAAGGAGCGTCATTGTAATTTCGAGGTATTGGGGGTTCAACCCGCAGACGGCGACGAGAAAATCACCGCCGGTTCGGAGGAATACCCCCATATTCAGCAGTCCACCGAGGACGATGACCACGCCACTCATCCACCGGATATTCTTACCGTAATATTTGTCAAAGAGTTCGGGTATGGTCATGACGCCAGAGTTTCTGAGGGGCTTGATGCAGAAGCCCGTAAGGCCTACCAGCAGCATTGCGATCGCCTGGAGGATTCCGGGTAACGCACCGGAAAAGCCCTTTTCGTAGCCGTTCTGGGCGGTGTACATACAGGTCACGATACCGAATTCTGTGGCGGCGAGAGAGGCGATCCCGAGATAGAGATTCATCTCGCGGCCGGCAACGAGGAAATCTTCAACCTTTCCGACATATTTGCGGACCATAATGCCTGCAACCATGGTCGCGATGAGGTAAATGCCAACGATACTTCCGTCGAAAAATGTAAAATGATTCATTCTGTTCCTTCCTTCAGGTAACCCTCATTTGCTGGTTGTACTTTCTAGTCCTTGAGAGGCCCGTGGGTATCCATCAGCGCCGTTTTGAGCCGCCGGTCGGTCCTGCATGACCGTGCAAAAGTCCGCCGGACGCACAGACTTCCTCGCGGACTGTCGTGAGTTGGAGCCGTTAATTGCATAGGGTGAGCAAGCGGTTAAGTCTAAGCCGCCGCATGTTCAACTCGCTGATTCCTTATCCAAACTCCTGATGACCTTGTCACAGTTTAAAACCTTTTCCGCTAGATCCAGTGGGCGGTAATAGTAATGGTTGGAGGCCTCATAACCGATGGTGGAGTCCTGGCGGGCAACGGTGTAAAGCCGCCGCGCCAGTTCCATTTCGCTCCGGGCAAGCTGTTTCATTTCCTGGATCAACTCGGAGCGGTTGGTCGCCCTTGCCTGGCCAAGTTGTTCGCGCAGATGGTAAAACTGAATTTGATTTGCCACAGAGCGGAAATGCAGCCAGCAGGTTTCCGCAACGCCCAGGTCTTTCCGTGCCGCCGCAGCCCGTTCCTTCGGCACGCGCGGCAAAGCCCGCCGGAATTGCTCCAAGCCGCTTTCCCACAGCTGCGCTAGCTTCTCGAACTGCTGCCGCGCCGTGTCCGCCGAGTACGGCCCGAGCCAGTGCTTCAGGTCGTCGTAGGGAAACAGAATCATACCCGCGCGATAGTCGGTGGGCTGCAAGCGAAGCGGGTTCGACGGCCCGTGCTGAAGCGGGATGTTGTAACCCGCGACCACGCCGTAAGGAAATTCCAGAAACGCTGTGCTAAACTGCTTCCACGCCGCGAGCACCTGCGGCGCAGCGTCAGCCCCATAGTGTCGCTTGGCCACCCCTTCCAGCACTTCTGCTCCGGAAGGTTGCGGTGCGTAGTAATACTCCTTGGCAACTTCAAGGTTGGGCGAAGGATAGCCGCCGAGTGTCCACGATAGCATCAATCCGCTCACATCTTCGGCCAGGAGGTTCTCCATGTGCTGCTGAATCAGCAGCGGAACGGGAATGTAGGGCACGGCCGAAATCTCCCATGTGTTGTTGAACTGCACTTTGGCGAGCGTCGGGATCTGGTGATCACGCGCCGCCTTCCAATGCTTCAAAGCGTTTTCACCCGGCCCGACCACGGACATGGAATATTCCGCGGCGACCAGTGACACCCCGCCGCGGGTGTAGGGAGTGCCCCATTCACTCACGCTGAGCAACTTCACGTCTTTGGGCATGTGTGCAATAGTGGGCGCGGCCTCGGCTCCGTTCTTCACCCAGTCCCAGCCCCAGTCCCACGCAATCACCTCGGCGGTCGGGCTGCCGTTGCGCACGCCGTCGCGAAACACTCCGAGCAATTCGGCCACCACTTCCCATCCCTCCCGTTTCGAGCATCGCGGACAATACTCCGGGTGGCCGTGCGCAAAACAGTTCGTCAAATTCTCGGAGGCCGTGATGCAGAAAATGCCGCCGAGATCCGGCACTTGCTTGAACAGATGCGTGAGACTGTCGCGCAGCCAGTCCCGGACTTCGGGAACGCTCGTGCAGATCGCGAATTCTTCGGCGACCTCCGGCGTGCCCATGTAACTTGAGCCGCGCACTTCCGGATGTTTCTCGAAAAATGCCCGCGACATCAACCTCGGTTCGTTGATGTAGAGGTAAATCTTTATTCCGTAAACGCTGGCGCGTTGCACAAAGCGACGGAGATTCTCCGGCCGGATTTCCCACTGCTCGCCAAACTCCGGGAAAATGGGTGAAGGCGCCAAGTTTCGCAGCACGGCTTGGATCCAGACTCCATTCACCCCGCGGCGGGCGAGCTTTTCCAGATAACCGTCCGGAAACGGATCAATGCTGCGGTCCAGCAGCGGGTCGCCATAAAGCGCGAAGTAGGGGTATATGTAGCACGGATTCACCCGCCGGGAACGTTGCCAGTTACCCCGTGGCAGTAACGGCCCCCCGCGTTCTTCGCACAAATCCTCCAAATGATAAATGGCCTGGCGAAGTCCGGCGACGTCGGACGCCGTCACGCTCACTCCGTCATCCCCACAATTGATTTGGAAACCGTTCTCGCCAGTGCCAAGGCCGGGAGCAATGTCGAAACGAATCGTCCGGGCTCCGTTGCTGGCGGTCGCTCCGACCATTTTTAATTTCGTGGCGAACGCGGTCTGCAAATAAGCCATCCAATCACGGACCAGCGTTCGCGCTGCCTCCGATTCGGGTTCCAGAACCATGCAGCCGCGCAGTCCAATCTCCTTTGCGGAAGGTTTCGTGCGTGGCGCACTGCAGATCACCGGCTGTGTGCTTGCCAATTCCGCGATGAACTGAAACGGCGGCTCGCCCTGCTTTTCGAAGGCGGCGCCAAAGAAGTCGTGAACGACGCGCTTGATTTCGGCGGCGCGCTGCACCTCCACGGGCGTAGGTTCTTGATAACTGAGCGTTTCGCAACGCGGCTTCACCCCCAACCCCAGTTTACTCCAGAGAACATCATCTTCCTTGAGGATGTACTTGTACCGCGGCCAGTCCCAGCCGAGCAATGCTATCAATTGTTCGTGCGGCAGCACATGCCAGTTCTGCCGGATGACCGTGATGTAGATCCGGCGCAGTTGATCTTCGGTGAGGCGCGGTTTCGCTGGCAGACCCAGCATGCCGCCGAGTTTGAGAACGGAGCTTTCATCTGTGTTCAGCACCTGTGCCAGCCGGTCCGTGTTGGCGAGTTCCCAATTGCGCCAGATGAAAAGGAACAACCGACTGGGGAAATGCGGTTCCGCAATCGGCGCCACGCCATCCTTGAGGTTCTGGGCCAGTAGCGGCAGTTCCAGCAGCGGCAATGCCAGGACGGCGCCGGCCGCCACTCGGGAAAGAAACTCCCGACGACTTAATGGTTTGGTTCGTTTCATCGCCGCCAATTTCCGAGTTTCATATCCAATGTCAAAGCGTCACCGATCATTTCATAGCACTTCACCATGGGCGAAGGTCACGACGCGCACCCGTGGCGGAATCGCCGTGCCCGAATCAAAAGAGCATTCGAGTGTGTTTATCCCCGCCTCGAGCGTCGGCCAATCGCCACGCGGCTTTAATTTGCCAAGGGCTTCGCCTTTGGATCCGTAAACGGCGCAGTCGTCCGGGCCGTTGCATTCCAGCCAGCTTCCCGGCTTCAGTTCCACCGGAAACTCCAGATACTTGCCGCCCACCGTGAGTTTGGGGTTTTTCACCACGACCGACCGCAGCGGCAATGCACGGATTGGGCCGATGGAAATCTTCGTTTCGCGACCCGCCGGCAGGTTCTGCAGCCAGACGGACGCCGATTCGATCGCGTCAAAGTGAATCGTTTCCCGGTACGCGTTGTACAGGACCTTCCGGTCGTTCCACACATAATCACTCCAGCGCGTCGATTCGGTTTCCACGAGCGTGAAGGTACGCCGCCCAATGAAATCAACGGTGAGATAGCGATCCGCGATCCCGCCATAAGCGAGGTGCTGCGGGCTTTCAAGGCGAATGGCGAGAAGCGCGCCAGAACCATCGCCTTCGATTTCCACAGCGAGCCCTTGTTGCTCCTTCAAGTTCAGCGACGGTTCAAAATGTTTCGCCAACCGCGCCCACGCCGCATTGCGTGGTACCTTGCCCGCGTTGGTGGCAACAATGACACACCCCAAGCCGGTTGGATCCTTGGGAGGCGATAAGGTGAAACCGACCCCGGCAGCCGTTGTGCGCTGCCACGAATCCGCGTCGGCTTTCGCGAGGTCCGCGAGAATCGCGGCGTTGGTGTCGGTAGGGGCTGCCGCCATCAGCGCCTCAATTCGAAAGCGTGCGGGTTGGGCGGCGGAATCGTTGGTTGCGAACCATTTCAGGGTCCAAGGCTCGCAGAGGGCGATGGTTTGCGTCGTGGACCGCACACGACGAAAGCGCGATGTGCCATCACTGCCCTTGAACAGCTCAAATTCCTTTCCCGGCTCCCGCAACTTGGCTTTGGTGGTTTCATCAAACACCTTGGCGTGGCGCAATTCTTCACACGCTTTGAGAGTTTCCACCGCGCGTTTGAACAGCGGCGTGCTGCGGAGCGCCCCGCGACTGACGCTGGCAGTCAGCGAAACTCCTGCGTCCCAGCCGATGAGCCGCGCGCCGAGTTGCTCCATCACATCCGGGTACGTGGGCTCAATTTGCGGCGGATCGAAGGATTGGAAATTCCACCAACCTAGATGCAGCGGGAGCATCATTCCGCCATTGCAATCCGCAGCATGCAGATCAACGAAGCGCTTTTGACCGCGCTGCGGATAATCCCATGCCTGCCAGCGCGTCCGATATTGCCAGAAATGATGCATCATGGCGCTCATCTCCATGCCGACGGGTTTCTTGAGGCGCTTCTGGATTTCCACCACGAACTTCTGCGACCAATACCAGAGCTCATCGCCACCGCGCAGCATCCCGCT
>JADLHS010000319.1 GCA_020848635.1 Limisphaerales bacterium | reverse complement strand
GCGTCGGCTTCATCGCCTTGAGTGGTGTGGCCGTGCTCAACGGCCTGGTGATGATTTGCTTCATCAACAAACTCCGTTCGGAAGGCAAACCGTTGGACGAGGCAATCATCGAAGGTTCGCTCACGCGCTTGCGCCCCGTGCTGATGACGGCGCTCGTCGCCTCACTTGGCTTCGTCCCGATGGCGCTCGCTACCGGCACAGGCGCGGACGTGCAACGTCCGCTCGCCACCGTCGTCATCGGCGGCATCCTGTCCTCGACCGCGCTCACGCTGCTCGTGTTGCCCGGCCTCTACCGCATCTTCCATCGCAAGGACCTGGACAATGATGCCGAGATTGCCATCTGAAAGCCCCAAACCGGCGATGAATGTCGAGTGCATGAAGTGGACGCAATTGCTACATTGGTGACAGGTAAAGCGATGCAAGCGAAACGCAAAGAACATTGGAATCAGGTTTATCAGACCAAAGCGCCGGAGGACGTGAGCTGGTTTCAAACCCGGCCTACGACTTCGCTGAAGCTGATTGAGGCGTCCGGCCTGCAAAAGGACGCGGGTATCATTGACGTGGGCGGAGGTGCGTCTGTGCTGGTGGATGTTCTCCTCGATGCAGGCTTCACTAAATTGGCGGTGCTGGACATTTCGGTGGCGGCACTGGAACACGCGCGGCAGCGTTTGGGGAAGCGCGCAAGTTCAGTCGAATGGTGCGAGGCGGATGTCACGAAATATGATCCCACGCGCCGAGTTGGTCTCTGGCATGACCGCGCCGTGTTTCACTTTCTCACGGATAAAGCCGACCGGCAAAATTACGTTGAGACGTTGAAACGCACGCTGACGGACGATGGCCACGTAATTATCGCCACGTTCGCCATTGATGGGCCGCTGAAGTGCAGCGGCCTGGAGGTGGCTCGTTACGACGCGCCTTCCATCTGCTCCGAACTCGGCCCAGATTTTCATTTGGTGGAACAAATGGAAGAAACCCACACAACGCCTTGGGACACGACCCAAAAATTCAGTTACTTCCGATTCCACCGCAGAAAGCGGGCAGCATGAAGCCAACCGGTTCAGACCAGAGCGGTAAAGATTTCACGCGATGAAAGGCATCACCTTTGCGCTTTTGGCGGCGGTGTTGTTCGGTCTGAGCACGCCCTTGGCGAAAAGTGTTTCGCCGCACGTCGAGCCGGGGTTGTTGGCAGGTTTGCTCTATCTCGGTTCGGGGCTTGGATTGGGCGCTTATGCCTTGTTGCGGCTAGGTCGCCGTCAATCCAGTTCACGCGAAGCTGCTTTGAATCGCACGGACGCGCCTTGGCTTGCCGGGTCAATTCTCAGTGGCGGTGTGGTTGGACCGTTGTTGCTCATGTGGGGCTTGGCGCAGACGCCTGCGTCCAGTGCGTCACTGTTGTTGAATTTGGAAGGGGTGTTCACCGCGCTGCTGGCGTGGTTCGTGTTCAAGGAAAACTTCGACGCTCGGATTGCCTGGGGCATGGCGCTGGTTGCAGCGGGTGGAGTCTGTCTGTCGTGGATGGGACGACCGGGGGTCGGTGTGCCGTGGAGTTCCCTGGCCATCGTCGGGGCGTGTTTCGCCTGGGCCGTGGACAATAATCTAACGCGCAAAGTGTCGGCGGGCGACCCGGTGCAAATCGCGATGCTTAAAGGCCTGATCGCCGGTAGCGTCAACACTGCGTTGGGGCTGGCGCTGGGCGGAAAGCTTCCCGGCGCGTCCGTTTTACTTGGCGTGGGTATGATCGGCTTCTTCGGATACGGACTGAGCCTTACCTGGTTCGTGCTGGCGCTGCGGCACATCGGCACAGCGCGAACCGGCGCTTACTTCTCGACTGCACCGTTCGTAGGGGCAACGGTGGCAGTCTTATTTCTCGGTGAATCTTGGAGCGTGGGATTGGGCATCGCGGCGTTGTTGATGGGAATCGGAGTTTGGTTGCACTTAACGGAACGGCACGAGCACGGGCATCGGCACGAACCGCTGGAACACGACCATCGGCACACGCACGACGACCATCATCAACACGACCATGCTCCCGGTGTTCCGCCCGGTGAACCACACGCGCACGCGCATCGGCACGAGGAACTGGCGCACGCGCACGCGCATTATCCGGATATTCACCATCGCCACGGGCATTGATCTGGAATATGGAGGGTTGGAATCAGCCCCTTATGTCACGTCACCCGTTTCGCAGCAACCCGTCCTCCATTTCGTAAGTCCGGTCGAAGACATCGAGGGAACGCTGGTCGTGCGTCACCACCATCACGGCTGAACCGCGTTCGTGTGCGACTTTGCGGAACAGTTCCATTACCTGCCGCCCGCGATGGCTGTCGAGCGCAGCGGTGGGTTCGTCGGCGAGAATCAGACTGGGTTGGTTCGCCAGCGCGCGCGCCACGGCCACGCGCTGCTGCTGACCGCCGGAAAGCGCGTCGGGCAAGTTGTTGGCGCGTTCGGCGACGCCGAGATAGTCGAGCAGTTCCATCGCACGGCTACGGGCCGCGCGTGGTGCGACGTCGTTGATCTCCATGGCAACGGCAACGTTCTCCAGTGCGTTGAGAAACGGAATGAGGTTCGCCTTCTGGAAAACAAACCCAAGGTGATGGCGACGGTAGGCGCGAAGGTCCACCAACGCGCGGTCGCCATCCATCACAGCTTCCCCGCCAAGGACAATTCGTCCCGATGTAGGTGGATTGATCAGGCCGATGGCGGTAAGGAAGGTGGATTTGCCCGCACCGCTCGGGCCGAGCAACGCCACAACCTCCCCGCGCGCAAGCGTCAGTGAGACATCTTTCATGGCCACGACCTCGGTGTTGCCCGAGCCGTAAATCTTGGTCAGGCCGATGGCCTGGACGGCGGCGATGTTGTTGGCCGTGGCAGTCATGACAACACCTTGTTCGGTTCAACCCGCATAGCCTTCACGATACCCAACAGGCTCGCGAACACCGAAATGCCCAACACGATCAAGGCGAGTTGCACAAGGTCAGCCGGTTCGATTACGACCAGGCGCGGAAACTTCGGGAACGCGAATGTGCCCAGCCAATACGCCAGTCCGTAGCCGAGTGCTCCGATGAGCAGTGCTTGCTGGAGAATCAACCCGACTATGACACCGTTGCGCGCCCCCATCAGCTTGAGCATGGCGATGTCGTGGATTTTATCCAATGTCAGCGTGTAGATGATGAGCGCCATGATGATCGTCGAGATGATGATGAGCAGGACGCGGAACAATCCAAGTTGGCGCTTGGCCTTGTCCACCATGCCGGAGAGCAGCAGGTCCTTCTGTTGCTGCTTGGAATAAACCGTGACGTCGGGCCAGGTTGAAATCGTTTCCGCCACTTTCGCCGCACTCATGCCCGGCTGAATGGTGAGCATCACAGCATTGATTTGCGGCGGGGCGAGAGCGGGAATTCCACTCGACGGGCCGACGGCACGTTCGAGCAATT
>JADLHS010000318.1 GCA_020848635.1 Limisphaerales bacterium | reverse complement strand
TCCTTCTGATAAACCCGGCCCTGTTGGTTGACAATAAAGGTCATGATGCCGGACTCACCATATTCCGCGGGCCAGGCGACGAGGGCAAAGCCGCCGATCATGTTGCCGTTGATGACGTAGGCATAACTGCCGCCCGATGCCGATTTGGCCTGGCGGGTGAGGACTTTGAAGAAATAACCGTGGAAGGGTTGCAGTTCGCCGCGGACGACGTTCGTCTTTTTGCCGTAACCCTCGGCCGCCGCGTCCGCGGCAAGCGGACCGAGCGGGCTGATCTCGCCATCCATTTGCGGCGACCAAAACAAGCCGTCCTTTGCTCCAGCGGAACTGACGATCTTTTGCGCGTACTCAAGCACCTCGTCGCCATCGCGATCTTTGCTGGCGTATTCCCGTTGGGCCTCGACATAGCCGCGCACGCTCTGGAGCGTGGCGAGTTCGTTCTTGCCGATGCGCCGGTTCAAGATCTCATTCTTGCCGGCCGCGGTATCGAAGAACCACTGACCATTTCGCATTACAATGGGGATCGGGAACGGCCAGGCGTTGGTGCCAATTTCGAGCACGCAGGTGGCATCCGACTCATGCACGAGCCGCTGATGCTGGCTCACGGCGGCAGTGAATGCGCTGAGTTCGTTGGCCGCCTGCACGCGATCAGGGTTTTGGAGCTCTGCGCTTGCCGGGCCGAAGATTATCCGGAAGGCGTTGGTGTCTGCCGCGCCAGCCGCGGAGACCAGCGCCGCTACCGCTGCCTCGGGGGTGGGAAACGCCTGACCGAACTCGGTCGCGCTGACGGCGATCGCTGTGCTCAGGGCGAACGTCATCGCGACGTGCCGCTTGAGATGGGATTTGGGAAATCGTTTTAAGGCTTTCATGAACCAGCTTGGGGAGGGGGTCTTCATAGCAACAAGAAATCGGGTTGAGAGTTGTGCCTGCGTGTTCATCGACGTCCTCCCCCCCCGCGTCCGCCTCCGCGTCCTCCCCCGCCACTGAAGCCGCCGCTGCTGCGACTAGTAGCGCCACGGTTGCTATAATCACGGACCCCAGCACCACTGCTCGTGCCGCCAAATGCGCTGCCAGAGGGGGTGGGCCGGTTGGCCGGCACACTGGAACGGGCTGACGAGACGCCGGGTGCGGGACTGGGGCGACTGGCAGCGGACGCGGGCGTGGCCCGGTTCGCCGGGGGTGTCCAAGTCGAAGTCGGCCGCGCGCCGGCGCCGCCGATGGCGGGCGGTGCGCCAGGAGTTCCGGGGGCGGAACTCCAACCCCGAGCTTCCGTGCCGCGGACCGAGCTTGCGGCGGGCGAACCACTCTTGCTCAGGCGACTTTGATCCGGTTGCCACTTTTGCTGGGCACTCGTCGTTGCGGTCCGTGGACCCGGACCAGGGTTAACATTCGCACTCCGGTTGACGTTGGAGTTTCGGTTGACGGTCCGGTCAATGTCGATGTCCACATTGCCATGATAACATCCGCCGTGGTACCAGTCGCAATTGTTGGCAATGATCGCGCCGACCGCCACGCCGGCGGCGAACGACACAATCGGCGGGGGGCCAACATAGGTCGGCGGGAGCGGGTAGTAGACAATGGAAGGATTGTAGCTGGGGACATACACCACGGAGGAACTCGAAGGCTGAATCTGGACAATGGTATTGGTTACCACGACCACCTGCTGCTCGACTCTTTTCTCGACCACCACGTTGGTGACGGTCACGACCTGCTGGGGCGTCGTCTGGAGCGTACCGGTTGTTTGGGCCTTGGCGCGCAAGGATTGAATCGCGTCCATCAGGTCCTTGTCCTGCGCCAGAAACGCTTCCCCGAGGGCAATTGTCCATGCGAGATCGTCGTTCAGTTTCTTGATCGCCTCCGGCACGCGGGCCACGGCTTTCACGTTCTCGTCCCATGGCTGCTCGTTCAGCTTGGCGAGGTTGTTTGGATCCGCCACAAAGCGTGCCGCCTGGACAATCTCCAGGGGATAGACCGACGCGGGCAGCATGGTGGCGAGGAGCGGGTCGGGGTAGAGGGCGATGGAGGCGACGAGTCTCTCCAAATCGGCGGCGCTGCGTTTGGGTGCGGCGGACGGCGGCGGGGTGGCCAGGGCGGGCGGATTCTGCTGGGCGGAGGCGACCGTCCAGCCAGCGAGCGCCAGCCCGCATAGCAGGTGGCACAAATTAAAAGGGGACTTCATGATTGGCCTTTCGTTTCGAGATTGGCTTCGTCGGCGAACTGGCGGGCTTTGCCGCCACTCGTTCCTCACCAATTCTTACCCGCCAGCGCAGCGCAATCCTGACCCGACCGCAAGCTGCCTCAAGGCGGATTCCAAGTCCACGGCAGAAATCACCCGCCGGGGGGACGGTCGTTCAGTGAATGAGCCGGTCTTTGCGCAAGGCGGCCAGAATCTTCGACACGATTGGATCCATTTGCGCCACCCGATCCATGCTGTCCTTCAACACCGTGACCGTGCCACCCGCCCAGATCCGTTGGCCCGTGTTCAGGTCGTAAAGAATGGCCTCCAGATAAACTTGCGATTTCGAATCGCTCCAAGACGTGCCCATGTTCACGAACGCCACAGAATAGCAGTCGTACCAATCATTGTATTCGAAACCGGTGATCACCGGGGCAAAGATCGGCGCAGTGGCCTGAGTTTCGGTGGATCGCGTAGACTGGTTGGCCAGTCGAATGAGCAGGACCGAATCCGCTCCGGCCTGGCGCACCCGCGTCACGGCTGCCTGTTTGTCCGCCTTGATCTCCGGCAGGCTCAACAGGTCGTAGGTCACCAGCGCGCCCTGACCGTGTTCGATCATTTGCCGGGCAAACCGATTTTCAAATCCTTCGCGAACCAACACCTGGTCTGTCACCGCGACCACCGCCACCTTTTGCACGGCGCCGCCGTGGTAGGCGGGGGATTTCAAGTTCCCATCGAGCGAAGTGCCGACGCAGCCGCACAGGCATAGCGTCAGCGCGGCGAAGGCGAGTTGGAAGCAGTAGGTTTTCATTGGTTGCTGGTCAGGCGGGGGAAAGCGCTCGTGCCCGCCGCTCGATTCATCGCGCCCGCTGCAAGTTGCCCAGCACGTCATTCACCACCGCCTGAATGTTGGCCGCGCGAACCTCGGTGGACGGGTTGCGTAGAAGCGGTTGCACTTCGAAATTCCGGTAGAGCACCTTGTAGGTCTTGGCATCGATGATATCGACGACCAGCGTGCCCGCCTCGAAATAGTTCGGGTTCTTGTTTTCGGTATAGGCGGCGTGCGCTTTGTCACTCAGTCCCGAGGCGTCGCGGCCGGCCCCAAAGTAGGTGCTGATGGCCTCGGTGGTGGCGTTATTGCCCACAATGATGAGATAGGCCACGGTCACGTCGCCGCCCGTCGCGACTTTTGCCATGCCTTTGCCGGTCAGATCCTGCGTGATCGCATCTTGGATCGTTAGGTGAAGGGCTTCCCGCTTGTCGCCGGCCGCCGCGGCTGGAGTCGTGCCGCCGTTGACGAAGCTGAAGGTGTGCGCCTTTAGCGGGCCGCTGTTGACCCGTTTGGGTGTGGAACTGCAACCGGCGGCCAACAAACCGGTGAGCACGACCGGCAGCAATAATGTGATTCTCATAATTTGGTTCATAAATTTCAGTTCCGAGATTGTGCCTGGGGAGTTGAACTGGAAGCAATAATGAAAACCGTTCGGCTGAACGCTGGGAGCGCAGCAGCGATTGACCGATCCCTACTCACCAAGCGGTTGGTTTCGGACCCTGCGAGTAGCAATCGCGGTGTTTCAACCGGCCGAGCGGATGAGCACTGGGCCAAGTTGCAGTTCAACCTCGAACACCCGTGGGATCAGTTCGTCAGCGACTTCCTCCCTGAACGGGATCTTGAATCCACGGAGTTCGATGCCGCGCTCGGCACGATTGGCGGTGGCAATCACTTCGCCGAACTGCAAGCCGTCGAGAAGGTTTTCGACGCAGCCGCGTTCAAAAACCTTGGCCTCGGCAAGCAGCAACTCGTCGTGCTCGTTCACAGCGGCTCGCGTGGTTTGGGTAAATCCATCCTGCGCCCGCATGTGGATCAGCACTTCGGCAATGGTGTGGAGGCAGACTCGTTCGCGGCGGAGGAGTATCTCCGCGGCCACGACTTCGCCGTCCGCTAGGCCAGGGCAAATCGCGAACTCATCGCGCGTCCTTCATTGCGAGGCTCGGTGTGGAGGCGGAATGTCGCTGGGATGGTTGTCATAACAGCATCACCCGCCAGGAAGCTGGTTGGGTTCACCGCAAAGGTGCTGTGGTTGCCGACGGTGACTTCGTCGTGATCCCGGGTTCACGCGGCTCGTTGTGAGCTATCTCGTGAAACCAATCGGCGATGGCCAAAGTCACGCCTGGTCACTGGCTCACGATGTGGGTCGCAAGTGGGCGCGCAGCGATGCTCGTCAGCGCATGCGCGAACGCTTCGGCAGGCACCAGTTGGTGCAGACGCCGCTGGGTGGTCGCGTGATCTGCGATGAGCGGGACTTGCTCTACGAAGAAGCCCCGGCTGCATATAAAAACATTGAGGCCGTGATCGCCGATCTCGTTGCTTCCGGACTCGTGTCCGTCATCGCGACGTTGCGACCGCTTCCGGGAGTCGAGCCAGACTTTGCGGGGCGTGGTTTGCCATTCAGGTTGAGGCAAAGGTCGAGTGTGTCGCCATCGAGCCGAAAGATGCCGTAGTTCCAATTTCCCGCTTCCGGGCCGGCCACGAATTCAATGTCAATCTCCTGGGGCTGTTCTTCGACGTTGATGTTGAAGACGCCTTCGTAGTTGGCTTCCGGCGATTCCGTACGAAATCGGTCGCCGTCAATCAGCAGCCGGGACATTTGCAGCCCAGCCGCCGGCAGGACCGTGCCATCCACTTCCAATCGTTGAAACGACCACACGCCTTCGAGTGAGCGAAGTTGTTCCACGTGCCGCGCCAAGTTGGGCCAACTGGCGAAACCACTTTCGCGAGCGAGCGCGGATTGAGCGTCGGCCAGGCGGAATCGCGTGGCGAGCACCTCGGCTTCGCTCCTGCGGTGGGCCCGTGGGCAGATGTTGGAGGATGGTGGTGACGGCTTCCCAGGCCCTACAATCTGGATTCCCCAAACCGGACGGTTCGCGATCGCGAATTGTAGTCCCACCTGCAGACTCTCCGTTCGAAGCGGAGGATGATCATAATTTCACCACGGATGCGGAAATGGTGGGTTGCCTCGGTGCTGCTCCCGTGCTCTGCGGTCTAAGAGACCGCTGCATCGCTGCAATGCTTGCAAGCCCATTTCTTTCGAATACCTGGCCGACGTTTACACTTTGAACTCAAATGCAGAAATGTTATCACGCCCCGGGCAAGCGGGGATTTCCGGCGCAAGAATGAGAATAAAATCGTTATGAAGAAAAGCGCGGTCTGTCTGATTGCGATGCTGGTGATCACGTTCACCCTGCGCGCGCAATACTCCTTTTCGACGTTGGACGTCCCCGGCAGCACCAAAACGGAAGCCTACGGCATTTCTGGCAATAACATCGTCGGCTATTTTCAGGATGCCGGCGGGACGCACGGCTTCCTTTACAATGGCAGCACTTTCACCACCTTGAACGTCCCTGGCGCCACGCAGACGTACGCCAACGGCGTATCCGGAAATACCGTCGTGGGCTATTGCCAGCTCGCCGGAACCTATCGCGGATTCGTTTATGACTCCGGAATGTACACCACCAATTTCACGTATCCGGGCGCGATCGACACCCATTTTTGGAGTGTGAGCGGAAGCAACATCGCCGGCTATTCCAGCATTGGCAGCTTCATTTACAACGGAACCACATACACCAACTTCACCGTTCCCGGGTCCTACCGCACTACTGCGCTGGGCATCGCCGCCAGTGGTGTGGTCGGCTTTTACACGACCAACTCTAGCGACCAGCAACACGGCTTTTTGTATAGCGGCGGCACCACCACCCGTCTGGACTACCCCGCTGCGCTATTAACGCAGGCCTACGGTTTGGAGAATAACTTCGTCGTCGGCAATTACCTGGACACCACCTTGTTCCGGTTCCACGGCTTCGTTCATGATGGCAGCGCCTTTACTCCGTTAAACGTGCCCGGCGCTTCCGAAACGTATGCTTACGCCATCTCCAGCGGTCGCATCGTAGGCTCCTACAAGACGAACAACGTGGTGCATGGCTTTGTTGCCTCGCCCGCCAACAACGGCGTGCAACTGAGATTCATGCGCTCCAGCACAAACCTGATTTTGCGTTGGACCAACACCGTTTCCGATTATGCGCTCCAATCTTCAAGCAATCTTTCCCCGGCCGGAGTCTGGATTAATCTCGTCACCAACCCTCCCGTGGTGAAGGGCGAGTACAGCTTCACAAATCCCGCAACCTCACCGGGGCAGTTCTTCCGCCTGATCAAATGAAGCGACGAGCGCCGGAGGACTGCTTGCCAGAATGAAAATGGTGGGTTGCCTCGGAGTCGCACCGAGTTCACGCCGGTTAAGAGCCGGGACTTCACTGTCAAAGTTGGCAACCCTGATGGCCGTCTGCAAGGACCGCGACGCGAAGGCGGCGTTGAACCACCGCGGCCAGATCTGTGGAGTTCTGAGCGACACCGGGAGTTCGCGTCGCGGAAAAACTTGGAGCGCGAGTCTGTGACGCGCAGCAGTGTGGTATTTGGGAGTGCCGCGGCTCACAGAGCCGCCCTCCTAAAAGTTGGACGGGCATGAGGGTAGCGCGCCCGCTACTCCGGTTTGGAAGACCGGCGTGTCCCTCAACACACAATGCCCGGAAATTGGATTCCCGTGCTGGAAGCGCACCAGCCTCCGCGGTTTTGCCGGCCGCCGCCTGAGTTGCTCGGCCAACGGGATGCCTCTCAAGACGCTGTTTGAAGCAACTTGCAGATAAGCGCCACGACCACACTGTGCCGCCCGCCGCTGCACGAGCGCCAGCTTGAACGTTGGGACGCACAGCACGTGAGCTTTCGTTACCGGGCGAACGGGGGCGAGGTCAAGCGGACCACGGTGAGCGGGGAAGCGTTCGTGCGGCGTTTCCTGCAACACGTATTGCCCAAGGGTTTTCAACGCGTGCGGCACTACGGGTGGCTGGGCGCCGCCGCCCAGGCCCGGCGGCAACGCATCGGCGCGTTGCTCGATTGGCGCCCGCCCGCACTGGTGGCGCCGTTGCCGCTGCCGCCACCCCAGTGTCCAGGGTGTGGGCAGGTGATGCGGCTGATCGGGAGCGTCGCGCGCAAGCCGCCGTGAAGTTCGCAGCGGCAGTCTCAACCGGGACGGGGAAGCCGGGCGCCGCACCAAAGCCACGCGGGCG
>JADLHS010000317.1 GCA_020848635.1 Limisphaerales bacterium | reverse complement strand
TTCCACCTGCCGGCCGTAGCCGGTGCGAACAAGCAAGCTGGCGCGCACGCCGGCGTTCCAGCCACATTCGAGATCAATCATCTTATCCCCGACCATGTAACTGCTCGCCAGATCCAACGCGAATTCATCGCGGGCATCGAACAGAAACTGGGGGGAAGGCTTGCGCCCGCGGCTCGGTTGGTCCGGCGCTTCTGGGGCGATGTAAATTTTCTGAAAGGTGATGCCGGATGGCTGAAACTCCTGGATCACGCGGGCATTGACCCGGTCCACGTCGGTCAGGGTGAAGTAACCGCGACCCACGCCGGACTGGTTCGTCACGATGAACAAGGTGAAACCGGCGGTAGCCAGCCGTTGCAGGCTGGCGAAGGCGTCCGGGAAAATTTCGACGTGGGCCGGGTCGCGGAGATATTCCTTCTCCTTGATGATCGTCCCGTCGCGGTCGAGAAAGATGGCGCGTTTCATAACTCGTTGCGGACGCAGTGTGCTGACGACCGGGCCGGAGCAAAGCAAAAAAGGAGGGCGGCTGCGACCGCCCTCCTGTGAAATCAACACGTCGCCGAAAATCAGTTCCGTTTGATCTGATAGAACTGGGTGTCCCCCACGGTGGACGTGGTGGCTTGGAACTTGCCCGCGCTTGGGTTCGTGATGGTAGCACTTACCGGGGCGTAGCTCCCGTTGACGGCCCCGGAAGCAATCAAGTCAAAGCCGGAGGGTGTGTCGCTATTGCCAGCGTCAAAGTTGACGGTTACGGTGCCACTCGCAACGCTGATACTGGTTATGGTGATAGCCGCGGGCGTTGCAATCATCGGGAAGGAAGTGCTCACCACCAGATTACTGATCTGGAGATTACCGATGCCAGAGCTCTGGCGTAAACCGTAAGCGCCGATCGGCGCAGTTTGCAAAGCATCCGTCCCCGTAATGTAAGAAGTGGATTCCGCAAGGGGGTTCACCCACAACGTGGTTTCACCAATCGGGCTGTTGTAGCGGGTGACAACGAAGTAATCCGTGTCCAAGTTGCAATCTAGGGCGTAGTAGGTACCGGCATTGGCCTGGTTGGCAATGCCGATGCGGTAGCTGCCCGGAGTCGCGCCGTTGGTGCTGACGAACACTTTTGCCCGGAAAGTCGTGCCGCCTGTGGTGGCGGTGTTGCGATAGTGCGCGAAGTAATCACCGTCGCCCTCGGGCAAGCTGGTTACCTTTAGCGTGAAGCTGCTGTAAAAAACGTCGCCCTCGGCGGGTGGATAATTGGTGAACAAAGGAAAACTACCCGCGCTGTTCGTCAGCGGCGCAGCCAGGTCCTCGCCGAGTGCTGCCGACAGGTACGCCCAGCCATTGGTGGACTGGACTTCATAAGCCGTGCCCGAAACTGTCTGCCACGGACTGCCGACCGCATCGTAAAGCGAGTTTGGAGAGAAGTTGAAACTGGTGTAGGTGAATTGATCTTGCAGCAGGATGCCCAAGACCGGCGATACGGTGAGCGCGAAACTCCGGGTGGACGTAGTGAATCCGTCACTGAATCTCAGGGTTACCGTCGTGACGCCGTTGGTATTGGGTTCCGGCACCAAAGTCAGCGTGCGGTTCAAACCGGTTCCGGTAATCGTTATGTTCTCGCTTTTGAGGAGGTTGGTGTTCGAGGAGGTCTTGGTCGGTGTCAGTGTGTCCCCCTCAGCGTCCGTGATGGTGAATGCGATCGGAGGAATGACAGCGTTTACCACAGCGATCTGGTTAGGAATGGCTGAAATGATCGGGCCACCTACAGTCACAACGAACGATCTGGGCGAGGCGTTGGTTCCATCGCTCACGGTCAAAGTGATTCGCGTAGTGCCCTGCTGACCCGTCGCGGGGGTCACGGTGACGGTGCGGTTGGTGCCGTCGCCATCGTTGATGATTATTCCAGACAGGGGCACGAGCGTGGTATTGGTGGAAGCGGTCGCAACCGTTAAGGTCGAGGGGTCTGATTCCGCGTCACCGACAGTGAATGGCAGCGCGCCAGTGTTGCCGTTCTGCGGGATGGATTGATTCGGGATGGCACTAATGGTGGGGTCGGTATTTGCCCCGGCGACAGAGGAGAAGGAGGTGGCCACTCGGAGATTGTCAATGCGCATGATGCCTTCGCCGGAGGCCTGCCGGAAGCCGTAGTATTTCGGATTGGTCAGGCTCGGGTTCAGTGTGGCTGTCACACTGGCGCTGCTTTCGTCCGTTGGGTCAATCCAGAGCGTGGACAGACCGGTGGCCAACTCATATTTGGTGACGACCGTATAAGTCACGTTGGTGGTGAGTTCGGTGGGGAATGGCACGCTTAAGCCGATCGTACCTGAGTTATTCGCGACACCTAGAAAAAAGTTACCAGCGGCGGCGTTGCCAGTGGTAGTAACATTTGTAACGCTAGCGAGAATCCGGGCGCGATAGTCGGTACTCATACCCTCACCGGTAAAATGGGCAAAGTAAGTGCCGACCCCAGAGGGCGGCGAGATGAAGTGGACTGTAAATTTTGAATAAACGGCTGCAACTGGGCCATTGCTCATGTACGGCCCATTAGGGAACTGTGCCGCTATATCCTCACCGCGATTAAAGTTCACCTCCAGTTGGCCGTTAGGCGGATTGTTGGTGGCGATCATGCTGCCGGCAGTGCCGCTGTTATTGACCCATGGCGAGCCGGCCGCACCGACGATGGCGCCGTTGGGGTAGTTGAAGTCGTCGCTAAGCAGGGACTCCGCCCAGGCGGAGACGGCGAGGGCCGCGAGGAGGATAATAAACGCTAGGGTCTTTTTCATACTTCAGTGATGTGTTGAGGTTACTCAGTCTTCGGTCTTTGAACTAGGCAAAAAGCAGGTCGCGAATCGGTCGGTCCCAGGTGCAGCAGTCGCATGTTGGTTTGTCAATTCTGCGTGGTATCATTGGGGTACCAATACATCTTGCGCTCGGTCTTCCACTCTTCGGCGGCAGTATTGGATTCGGCGCTGGTACGCCAGAATTCATTGGTTCGAGCCGAACGGGAACTGCCGTCAGCCATGGCGAAATTCCCGCGCTGGTCGTGCCGGGCGACGGCATACTGGCCGGTCACATTCGACTGTGCCGCCCCGGTGTTGTTGGGCGAATTGGGGTCAACTTCAGCCACGAGAATGGTATCGGAAATTCGCTTCATGCTGGAAAACTTGGTTTGCCCAACCCCGTTAGCCCGGGTACTCCGGTTCACGCACAGTCGGCCATTCTCGCCATACATGAAGAACGCACGGGCGAGCGACGGGGGATTGGCATACGGCTTGGTTGGATTGTTGGGAGCCGGACAACTCGGGCAGGAGAAAATAGTCCGCGATCCGGGCAACGGGGGTGACGATGGCACCCGCGTGTAGAGATCCACCAACCGGGGCAGACTGAGGAGGACAGGAACGGAATTGTACCAGGCTTCATCCAGATTGCCGCTGGTCTTGTCGGCGATTGGCAACACGGTATTCCCTTCCTCCGGCACGGCATCGCCGTTATCGTCGGCATACATTTTATAAGCCAACCCCCATTGTTTCATGTTGTTCAGGCAGGAGATGGATTGGGCTTTTGACTTCGCCTTGGAGAGCGCCGGCAACAGCATGGCCGCCAAGATGGCGATGATGGCAATAACCACCAGCAGTTCGATCAAGGTGAACGCGGAAAGAAGTCGGTTACGACCAACGACACTGAACCGAGGGGTAGGCATATTGTTATCTCGCCGCTGTCTGCAATGAAGCGGTTCATCTTGGGCCGCTCCGGGTTTTCTTCCAATTAACTGGAATTCGACTTTAGGGCGCACCCCGGAAATTGCAAGCGGTTAGTGCGTGGAAGTTATTAACATTCCCATGCCGCGCTCGGGGTCTGTGATCGCGGGTTTTGCAGTCGAGAAAAATTCCTAAAATGCGTCTTTCCGCGCCAGCAAACGTTGAAAGCGATCACGTAAAACCATCACCGGCATGACACCAAACCTTTGCTTCGTGGCTTCTATTTGCTTCTTCATGCCTCCTGCTTCATTCTTCATTGGCTGACCATGCGGACCATTTACTTCGATCACAACGCCACAACGCCCATTGATCCGGCGGTGCGCGAAGCCATGCTGCCATACTTCGACGAAATTTGGGGCAATCCATCGAGCATCCATCACATCGGTCAGCGGGCGCGCGCGGCATTGGATGACGCCCGCGATCGCGCGGCCGGTTTGCTCCAATGCAAACCGAGCGAAGTCATCTTTACGAGCGGGGGCACGGAATCCAACAACCTCGCCCTGTTTGGGGCGGCGCGGTTGCGAAAGCCGAAGGGACGGCACTTGATCACTTCCGCCGTTGAGCATCATGCCGTTTTGCACGGGCTGGATTACCTCGCACAGAAGGAAGGATTTGAAGTTACCCGTTTGCCGGTTGATGGCGAGGGTCGGGTGGCTCTGGATGATTTGGGGAAGGCGATCCGCCCGGACACCACGCTGGTTTCCATCCAGGCCGCAAACAACGAAGTCGGCACCATTCAGCCGGTCGCCGCATTGGGCGCGCTGTGCCGCCAGCGGGGCGTTGTATTTCACACCGATGCTGTGCAGTGGTTTGGCAAGGAGCCATTTGCGGACATTCATCAGTTCAATGCCGATCTGGTTTCCGGCTGCGCCCACAAATTTCATGGGCCAAAGGGAGCAGGGTTCTTGTTCATCCGATCACCGCTGCTGCCCGATCCAATCCTCTTCGGCGGCGGACATGAAAACGAACGCCGGGCCGGCACGGAGAATTTGGCGGCAATTGTCGGTCTGGTTGAAGCTATGGAGCGGTTCGTGCCGGAACCCGTTTTCTCCGGAATTCACCTTGCTCCGCTCACCGAACGGCTAAAAACCACGCTGCGTCGCCTGCCCGACACAGTTTTGGTTGGCGCTCAGGAGGGCCACCTGAAAAACACGGTTGCTTTCCTAGTGGACGGAGCTGATAGCATCGCGTTGCTGGCGAACTTGGACCTGGAAGGAATTTGTGCTTCAAGCGGATCCGCCTGTTCGGCCGGTTCGCTGGAACCTTCCCACGTCATTTCCGCGCTCGGGGTGGCGCCTAATCTGGCAAACTCGCTGGTTCGGTTCTCGCTTGGCCGGAAAAACAACCAATCCGAGGTGGATCATGTGAGCCAAGTGCTGCCAAGCGTGTTGCAACGTGCCAAACGGGTGAAGGGGGCCGGGCTTAATGGTTAACAGCCTGTGCGGTTTGTGAACAATATCGATAAGTTTTCTCTTTTTGGCTGGCCTTCGATTTTTATTTAGGGTTCCATTTCGCCTGTAAGTCGTTGGGCCAAACTTGACTCGCAGGTTTCAGTGTTTTATTCACAGCCCTTAATAAGAATAGTTTTTTTCTGAAAAGAAACAGATATTAGACCCACATGAACCTGACCATCACCAAGGAGCAACTCCTCATCGGATTGCAGGCCGTGCAAAATGTCGTCAGCACGCGGACAACGCTGCCCATTCTTTCCAACGTACTTCTGCGAGCCGAAGGAAATTGTCTCGAGTTAACCGCGACCGATTTGGACGTGACGGTGGTCTGTGGAGTGGAGGCGACGGTGAAACAGCCGGGAACAACTACCATGCCGGTAAAGAAGCTTTTTGGCATCGCCCGGGAGTTGAGCGGCGGGGAGATTGAGATCGAGGTGGACGACAAGAATGTTTGCAGCGTCCGGTCGGGTCCGTCGTTCTATAAAATTCATGGGCTGTCGGCGGACGAGTTTCCGCCGCTGCCAAAATTCAAAGAGGAAAAGAAGGTGGTCGTGGGGCAGGAAAAGTTCCGGGGCATGCTTCGCAAAACCTCCTTTGCGATTTCCACGGATGAAGCCCGGTACGTTCTGAACGGTATTTTCATCAGTTTGAAGGATCACAAGATGACGATCGTGGCCACCGATGGCCGCCGGCTGGCGTTGGTGGATGAAGAAGTGGAGGTTTCGGAGCAAAGCCAGGGGGAGTTCATCATTCCCGCCAAGGCCGTGAACGAACTCAACCGGCTGTTGCAGGAAAACGGCGAAGCCGCGATTAAGTACGGGGATAACCAGGCGGAGTTTGCCCTAACAGACAGCAAGAATTTTTCCGTCAAAATCATCAGCAAGCTGATCGAAGGAAACTATCCAAATTATCGACAGGTGATACCGGGCGAAACCAAGGAGCGGGTGGGTTTGCCTCGCGAGGAATTCCTTCATGCCCTCAAACGCGCCGAAATCATGACGAGTGAAAAAGCCAACTCGGTGAAGCTCTCCTTCACCCGGAATAACCTGGCCATCACCGCCAACAGTCCGGAAGTGGGAGAAGCCCGCGAAAGCATGGCGGTGAACTACAAAGGGAAGGAAATCGCGGTTGCCTTCAATCCGAAATATCTGATTGATCCTCTCAACGCGCTCACCGTGGATGAAGTGTTCATTGAGATGATTGATGAACTCAGCCCGGGCGTGCTCAAGATCAACGGACCGTTCCTGTACGTGGTGATGCCGATGCGCTTGAGTTAAGGATTCATTAGCAGGAGGTTAGAAAGCTGGCGTCGGGCGGGAAGCTAGCTCAATTTAATGGTTTTTTCCATGGTTGACAAAAAATGATAATGCTCGTAAGAGTTGGAACGTTCGGGTAGCAGTACGTTTCTTCAGCGGGGTTCCCCACCCCCACCTCCTTGGCGTCTGCTGCCCGAATATTTTCCCACTTCAGCTTGACCCAATGACTTCATTTCCCTAGCCTCTCCATCCCCAAGCGGGGGCGTAGCTCAATTGGTTAGAGCGCTGCCCTGTCACGGCAGAGGTTACGGGTTCGAGCCCCGCCGCTCCCGCCATTTTCATTTCCCCGTGCAATACATCATTCAGCCAGTTGTTGCGAAGCCCGAGCGATCCACAGCGGGTGCGTGGCTGCCGAGATGGTCGGAGGTTGAACCGGTGGCGGTGGACCATTTTTTGCCGGAGAGTAGCCCGCACCGGCCACAAACGCGGGTCCGGCTGGCTTATGACGCTCAGGGGCTCCACGGCCAGTTTCAAATCGAAGATCGTTTTGTCCGCTGCGTGCGGATGGATTATGGGAGTGAGGTGTGGAAAGACAGTTGTGTGGAGTGCTTCGTCGCCCCAAAGCCAGACCACGGATACTTTAATTTTGAATTCAATTGTGGCGGGGCGTTCCTCGTCAATCACATCCTTGATCCGACGCGCACGGCGGAAGGGTTCAAGGATTTTGTCCGCATCCCGGAAGCCGTCGCGCAGGGGGTGCGGGTGCGGAGTTCGCTTCCGCCCGTCAGCGAGCCGGAAATCACCGAAGCCGTCACGTGGGCGCTGGAGTTTTTCATCCCATTCACCTTGTTGGAACGATATGTCGGGCACCTGGGGGAAGTTGGCGGGCAAACATGGCGCGGGAATTTTTTCAAATGCGCGGAGGAGAATTCCCAGCCGCACTGGGCAGCGTGGGCGCCCGTGGACGAATTCAACTTCCATCGGCCCCATTGCTTCGGAGAATTGCGCTTCGCTTGAAACCAAAACCTCTGCGATCGGTAGGAAACCTCCGCAACCACCGGGGGGACGGGGTGAATTTCAGGAGGTGGCTTACTTGGCCTTGGGCGCCAACACCCAATCAAAGGTGATTTTCAATTCATCACCGGTGCTGATCAGGAGGAATTTATAGGGTTCCAAACCGTGGGTGCTCATCTTGACGGGAGCGCTGCCGATAACCCGGAGTTTGCCGTCTTTCTTTTCAATGGTGACGGGCATCGTGTTCGTGACGGTAACCCCGACGATGGTGAGCGTGCCCACCGCGTCAAATTTCAACGCGCCGGTCGCGCCGGCGGGCGAGGTCGGCTTCAATTCAATCAGGCGGTATTCAATTTTGGGAAACTTCGTGATTTGCATGTGGCCCTGCATCTTGCTGTCCATCACCGAATTTCCGCTCTTGAACGCCCGAACGGGAAGGGAGACCTGCGTAACCGGTTTGGCGGCCGCGGCGTCGGTGAGTGCGGATTCAGGGAAGTTCGCATCCACTTCCATCGAGCCGGGCACACTGACACTTTCCATGCTCCATTTGTCGTGCATCGGCATGTTGGACGTGCCATCCATCTTGCATTTGCTGCCCGTGGGCTGTCCCTCGTAACGGACGGACTCGGCCGAGGCTTGGAACGCAAGCATCAGCGTCACGGCGGCGAGCGCAAAGGTTGGACTTGTTCGATTGGGGATTTGGGGTGTTTTCATATTAAAAATTAAAAAAGCAGCTACTTTTAAGACGGGCGGTCGTTCAAGCCAATTCAAAAATCTCAGGTTTCAACGCGAAAACCAGAGGATCGGCCCAGCCGCGCCGGCGCCGGCATTGATCCGGTGGGACTTTATTGAACGGCGGTTTGTGGCTTCGCGTCACCTTTCTCCAATCCAAGCGCCCACTTGATGCCGCCCAGAATGTGTTGTTGATAAGCTTCGGCAATGGCGGGCAAATTCTTGCGCTCGCCCTTGCCGTCCTTCCACTGCGCGTCCCAGATGTCCTCGCGATGACCCAGCGAAGTGTAGAAAACCCGGCCCTGCCCGTATTCCTTGCACCAAGCAATGGGGTAATCGCCCGGCGTCTTGTCATTCGGATGTTTGTCGAGGGTGAGCAGGCCATGGACTTTAGACCGTTCAAAATTCTTAAGCTGATAAATCTCATCGAACACCGTCCAGTTGGCGGGGAGATGGCGGCATGCGGGGCATTGCGCGTCTTGATTGATCGCCACGACCTCCACCTGCGCGCCATGCGTCTTGAATTCGCCACCGATCATTTCGATGTAAGGCGGAAAACCGGGAAACGTGTCGGTGGCCGAGTGCATGCCAACAAAACCCTTGCCCGTCTTGATCCAATCCAAGAACGCCTGCGGGTCGGGCAGGGGCAGATTACCCGTGGTGTTCGCGAAGATCACCGCGTCCAGATGCTGCAGGGCGGCTACGCTCATCTTTTTGGCCAGAACTTCGGTAATGGCGGCCTTCACTTTGGCTGCGTCCGGCTTGCCATCAGCGCCCTTGAATTGCGGATCGTTGGGCTCGACGCGCGCATAGTCCACCGTGAACGCACCGCTTTGCTTTGCCAAGTAACCGATGATCTTCTCCGCGGTGGGAATCGAACTGTGCCGAAAACCCATGGTGGTGGAAACGACCAGCACCCGCTTGGGCGCGTTGTTTTGCGCGGGCGAGGAAATTACGCCAGCCGCCAGCAACAGCGCGCCGATGAGTAATGGCAAGGTTAGGAAAGTGCAGATTCGGTGATGGTTCATAAATTTAATATTAGTTTTGCCACCTGCGCGAAGCGACCCGGGCAGGGCACAAATACAGACTTCCCGCGCCGGAGGGAATTCATTTTTAAGACTTTTTCCGGCATTCCGCCATCGCGCATCGAAAATGCCTGCGCGCTACCTAGTTTGTAATCAGTTTGTCCGCAGTTTTTTACGTTGGAAGGATGGCAGGGCTAGAGCAAGCCCAAAGCGGTCAGCCGTTCGGCCACGATTCGGCGCTCGGGTTCGTTGAAAGCGCGCAGCGGCTCTGCCAATTCGCCTGAGCAGATGCCCATGAGATTCAACGCGCACTTCACGCCTTTGATGACCGTCGAAGCATGGCGGCCGACCTTGTAAACTTCTCCGAGTTGCACCAACCGGGCTTGCAAGCGCTCCACCGTGGCGTTGTCCCCGCGCCGGGTCGCATCATAAAGTCCGACCAGTAACCCGGGTTCAATCTGCGCCCCGCCGTTGACGCCGCCATGACCGCAGAGCCGCAATGTGTCAACCAGCAACAGTTCCGGACCAACGAAGACCCGCCAGTCCGGCCGCGCTTTGGCGATCTCAACCAGCTGCTTGTAGTACTTCAAGTCCCCGGAACTGTCCTTGAGGCCGGCGACGCCCTGCAGTTGGGTCAGTTGTCGGATCGTTTCCGGCTCAAACGTCACCTTGGTCATCTGCGGCATGTTGTAGAAATAAACGGGCAACGGCAGGTCGGGCACCAGTTGCTGCGCCCATTCAACCAATTCCGGCTGACCTTCCGGAAAGTAAAACGGCGCGGCCGTCACCAGTGCCTGCGCGCCCGCAGCCGCGGCGTGCCGGGCGAGATTGATGGCTTCGACCACCGAAGTGTCCGTGATGCCGACGATCACGGGGACGCGTCCGCGCACAATCTGGCAGGCACGATCAATGACCTCGCGGCGCAACCGGTAACTGAGGCTGGGCGCTTCTCCGGTCGTGCCCAGAATAAAAACTCCGTGGACGCCACCGCCAAGCACGCGTTCGAGCACCCGTTCAAAGCCAGCGATATCAAGTTGATCCCGGCCGAGCAACGGCGTGATCATGGGGGGAACAATTCCGCAGAGGGGTTCGGTAGGATTTTTGGTTTTCATTAGATTTCAGAGGGCGCTTGCTTCGCCGCGGTCACGGCTCGTTGGCCGGAGCACGTACATCAAAATCGCGGCAAGCAGCGCCGGGATCGCACAATAGGCAAAACCGACCGCCAACGGCACTCCGCTGTCCTTCAGTTTGCCGAGCAGCGGCGTCAGGGCGGCGCCGGAGGCGATGCCGAAAAAGTTCAGCAAACCATAGCCCGTGGCGCGGAATCGGGCGGGGGCGAGCTGGCAGAGAATGGGCATGTTGTTCGCGTCAAACATGCCGAAGCCAAAACCGTAAAGCACCGAACCGGCAATGGCCATGGGAAATCCCGGTGCCAGCCCAATAATCAGGATGCCGGGCACCAACAACGCCAAACCTAGCGAGCTCAGGTAGGTGCGCCCGCGCACGTTGCGCTGGAACCAGCGATCCGCGAGCCAGCCGCCGACGATGACGCCGCAGAAAGCCGGGCCGGCATGGGTGAAGGTGGCCCATAGTCCGGACGGCGCCTGCGCCAGCCCGAAGCGATCCTGCAACAACGTGGGCAGCCAGTTCTTTACCGCCCAACCGGACAGACTCGGCAGGGAGAAGCACAGGATCAGAATGACGAAGCCCCGCCAGTCCACGCCAACGGCGGGGCTTGCGGCGGGAGTGGAGGAGGTTTTATTTTCGCGACCGCGATTGGTTTCATGGAGAAAAATCATCAGCACCAAGGCATAGGCGACGCCGAGGGCGCCACAACCCACGAACGCCGCGCGCCAGGAAATTTCCTGCGCCACCCAGCCGCCAATACCACCGAGCGCCTGCCCCAGATAAACGCCACTCAAATGAACCCCCACGGCCAAGGAGCGCGTCGGGCCGTGGTGATAATCCGCGATCAAAGCCAGGCCCGCTGGCATGTAAAGCGCCTCGCTCACCCCCATGATGGCGCGCAACGCGAAAAGTTGATGGTAGTTCGCCGCCACCCCCATGAGCAACGTGACCAGCGACCATACCCCCAGGCTGGTGATGATAAGCCATTTGCGGTTGAAGCGATCCGCAACGGCGCCACCGAGCGGACTGCAAAGCGCATAGATCCATAGGAAGATCGCCATCAGCCAGCCGAAATACTCAGCGCTCTGTAGCTCCGTGATGTCCACCTTGATGGACAACCGCATGGTGGAAAGCATCTGACGGTCGAGGTAGTTCAGCACCACCACGGGCCAGAGCAGGCCGACAACGGTCCAAGCATAGCGGGAGGGGGAAAGGCCATGTTGTCCGTTCATAAGATGACTCAGTTTGCGGCGATGAGGGGTTTCGTCACCAGCTTTTTCTCATCGCGCCGGTCCGTCGGTTTTGATCGCCGCCACACAAATCTGGCTGAACCTGTGGCCACCGGTATCCACCCGCCGCATGAAGGCGATTTGCTTTCCGTCAGGAGAAAAGACGCACGCCTCCGAGAGCGGAGCGTTTTCGTCGTCGGTTCGCTCCGTGAGGCGCTGGCTTTGGCCGGTGGCGACGTCGGTGAGAAAGACACTGTTGTCCATGACATGGGTCAGGTGGCGACCATCGGGACTCCAGGTGAAAGCGGAGGCAACGGGCCAGGGGTTGTGCGTGAGTTGGGCCGGAGCACCGCCATTGGGCGAAATAGTCCACAACTGCACAATGCCGGCATCGTCCTTCATCAAGAAGGCAATACGCGAACCATCGGGCGAACAGCGCAGCCAATGGCGCGGGCCCTGGAGGCCGGGGAACTTGCGATCCGCCGTGAAGGTGAGTCGCCGCTGCGCCACACCCCGAGGTGGGCTCGGGCGCGTGGTGGTCGTGCCGGCGAGGGGAACCGAGCCGGGCTGCGTCAAATCGTCCGGCAAGTCCGCAAGGAACACTTCCGAAAGGGTTTCACCGTTCGTGGTGACGACGCTGCCTTGAAAGGCCAGCGCACGTTTCTGCCGCTTGCCGTCCGCGCGGACATAGCCGTTCTGACCCACCCACCCTTCTTCGCAGGCGCGTTTGATTTCATCCGATCCCGGCGTGGGTTTTGCGATGGTATGCGAAACGAGCACGGAAAAATACTCGCTAGGATGGTTGCGGGCATGGTCTTTGGAGACGCTGACGCGTTCGTGGGGTGCGCTGACGGCAATGTCGCGGATGTCGCTTTCCACCAGCGCATCGTTGTAGGTGTAACTCACCCATTCGCCGTGGGCGTCCCAGACGTGAACGTGCGAACCACCCCGCAGAGCGCCGGGCGTGAAGGGCGGGGTGAGGTCGCGCGCGTCCAGATTCAACGCCCCGCCGGGCTTCGCCAAATCCACGATCACGCCCTGACGATGGCTGAAATCGTATTGCCAGTCCGGCGTCGGGTTTTCCGGGCCGAGGATGAAAACGACTTGCCGGGCGCGCGGATTCCAGGTCACCACGCCGCAAAAGGCACCATTTTTTGATTCGTAGAGGGTTTTGACTTCGCCCGTACGAACATTCACCGCCTCAATGCGCGGACCGTCGAACCCGTCGGAGCGGATGTCATAGGCGATCCACTCGCCGTCCGGCGACCAGACGCCGGCGTTGGTCAGGAGGTGGGTGTGGCTCGCGTGCGTGACTTGGCGTTCGCAGGCGTGAAAGTTCGGATGGGGTGATTCGGTGCGGCAACTCAGGCTCATAAAGATCAGACCGAGCCAGACGAGGCTTCGGAGGGGAAGGGGGATGTCGGTTTTTTTCATTAGCGCACGGTGGCGAAACCACGCGGGTGATTGGTGGCGGTGGTGTCCATCAGTTCGTAGTTCCCGTTCCCATCGGCGGCGATATTTGTCAGGACCGGTCAAATCCCTGACGGCAGGAGTTTAATCTTGGCGGGAAAGTTGTAAAGCCCGCAGGCGCGGCGTAAGGCAGCCAACCGATCCCCGCGAAAGATTTTTCTGGCATTAGGCAGCGCAAGCCAATTCAATCCCGGCGTGAAAGTTCGAGTTTTTAATCGTTAAGTCATCAAACCAGTCAATGTCTTGGAACCAACTATGAGTACAAACGCCATTCGAGTCGCCGTTACCGGGGCCGCCGGTCAAATCGGGTATTCCCTCCTCTTCCGCATCGCATCCGGCGAAGTGTTCGGGCCGAATCAGCCCGTGATTCTGCACCTCATCGAAGTGGACGTGCCGGAGATTCTGGA
>JADLHS010000316.1 GCA_020848635.1 Limisphaerales bacterium | reverse complement strand
CGGTTCAGGAGGTAGTCAAAAAAACCTTCCGCCCCCTCGATCAGTTTCCGAAACGCCTCGCCGCCATTCGCCTTGATGAAGCTGTCCGGATCGTGCGGCGCCGGCACCACAGCGACACGCACAGCGAGGCCAGAAGCAAGCAAACTATCCAGCGAGCGCACCGCGGCGTTTTGCCCGGCGTTATCCGAATCAAAACACAATACGACTTCGTCCCCGTAACGCTTGATGATCCGCGCGTGCTGGTCGGTAAACGCGGTACCTTGCGGCGCGACGATGTTCTGCACGCCCGCCATGAAACAGGCTATCATGTCGAGCTGGCCTTCGCACACGATGGCAGAGCCGGCGTCGAGAATGGCACGCTTGGATTTGTCGAGCCCGAAGAACACCTTGCTCTTGGTGAAGATGGGCGTCTCCGGTGAATTGACATACTTCGCCGTCTTTTCATCGCCGGCCAGCACGCGCCCGCTGAAACCGATCACCCGTCCCTGCTCATCGCAGATCGGGAACATCAATCGCCCACGAAAACGGTCGTAATGGCGGTCGGTGCCTTCCTTTTTTAGAATGAGCCCGGCCTTTTCGACCACGGCGAGATCGTGGCCTTTGCTCCGCGCCCAGTTGACCGTGTCATCCCAAGCCTCGGGCGCCGCGCCGATCCGGAACAATTTCACCGCTTCCTCGGAAACCCCACGCCTGGCAAGATACTCGCGTGCAAGCTGGCCGGCGGCTTCATTGGCCAGACAGGTCTGCCAGCGCTGCGTGATTTGCTCGTGGATTTGCAGCAACTGATCCTTGATGTGACGAGATTCCTGTGCGGCGGGATTTTGCTCGAACTCCAGGGGAATTTTCGCCCGCTCGGCCAACCGGCGCACGGCGTCCACGAAACCAATATTCTCGTATTCCTTGACGAAGGTGAACACATCCCCGCCCTTGTGGCAGCCGAAGCAGTGGAAAATCTGCTTTTGGGGATTGACGTTGAAGCTGGGGGACTTTTCCTTGTGAAACGGACAGAGCGCCGTGAAGTTTCCGCCCGCCCGTTTCAACGGCAAATAGCCGCCAATGACATCCACGATGTCACTGGCGGCGCGGATTTGTTCGAGAGTGTTGTCGGAAAACAGCCCAGCCACGCGTTTATCAAGACGCAAACCGGGCAGCGCGTCTAGGGCAAAGTGAATTCTTTCCGCTTCACCTGCTGCGCGACCACCCCGGGGGCGGTAGGTTTGATGAGGAGAAAACTGAGATGCTTCTTTACCTGCGCCCCGACCAGGGATTGATCCATGATATCCGACTGCACCGATTGCAGTGTGGGGAAAAACTGGCTGCCGTAATTCTCGTCCTGAAATTTCGTCATCGCGTTGATTTCGGACGTCAGGTAGAGGCGCGCATTGAGCAGCGCGAGAAACGCGAGTATGATACACGCAAAGCGCACCATGCCAGCGGGCATGGCAAGATAATACTCGGCCTTGCCAAATGTGTCGCTGCCTTTCAGTCGCTCGCCGATCACTCGATTGAGGAAGACGAACACCAACACCACAAACGCGGCCGTCAGGGCATAGGCAAGGATGTAGGCGAAGAGTTTGCCCAGCCCGATTGTGGTCGCGAGCCACACCCCCAGCGGTTCATAGGCGATGCCGCACAAGAGCACGAGGGCGACCCAGTTTAACATGAACATCACCTCCTGCGACATGCCATGCTTGCGACCGCTCCGGATGCCGATCATCAAAAGGATCAGCACCACGATGTCGAACCAGTTAAATGGCAGATGGGCAGTGTTCATAATTGAGGCAATCTTGGCAGCCATGCGATAGCTACGCCGCCTCAATTCAGAATCAGCCGTTTCCGTGCCAGTGGTTCAGCCCGGATTGGCGACCAGCCAATAGCGAATGGCCTGCGCCTGCGGATTGCGGGGGTCCAACTGCAAAACCCGGGCATAATGCCGGCGGGCGCGGGCGATATCACGGAGTTGCTCCGCATACAGATTGCCCAAGGTCAGATGTCCCCGTGCCTCATCCGGGTGCAGGGTGAGCAGCTTCTCCAACTCATCGGCGGCGTCTTTTGGATAATTGGCGGCCTTGAGCGTGAGCGCAAAATTATACCGGGCATCGGCCGAGTCGGGCCGGAGCGCGAGCGCGGTTTCCCAAGCCCACAACGCCAAGCGGAAACTGCGCGCCTCAAAGGCTGCCAAGCCCAGGAGGTAATACGATTCAAAATAGCTTCCATCCAACTGCCCCGCCCGGCGATATGCCTGGATTGCTTCCGACAAGCGACCAAGATTCTGGGCTTGTTGCCCCGCAATCAAGACCCGCTCCGCAGACGGGCGATCCCCGGCTGGCGGGACGGTCGGCGACTTATAACCGTAGCGCCCGCCAGGCTGGTTGGCCTCTTCCGGCGCGGGGCCGGGGGATGAGGTAGCGGAGGCCACGGCGAGACCATTGGTTTCGTCCACCGCCGTTTTCGGCTCTCGCTTGAACGGATTTAGCTTGGAAAAGAACCCGCGGTGCTCCGCCGTCGGCGCAGGCTCAGGCACGGGGTTGGTGGTAACTATCACGGGCGGCGGCGGGACCGGACTCCGGGAATTATCGACCACGGTTCTGCTAACCACAGGCTCAGGCAAATTGACGACTTCAACCGGGGCGGGCGGCGGCGAAGTCGTAACCACCCGAACGGGTGACGATTTGACCACGACCTGGTTGGTGGCCGGCTTCGACGGTGGGAAGGGACGTGTCGGAGTGGTTGCCACTAGCTTCAGGACATTGGTGGCGATTGTCCCCCGAGCCAAAACATTCGTTGCCCGGCGCGGTTGGGAGATGGTTGGTTGGGCCAGAGACCGTGCCAGCGCATTCACCGCTTCCCAATCGGCCGCCCGGGGCTGCAAGGTGAGGTATTCACGATAACGCCGCAACGCCTCGGTAGGATTGTTCAAATCCTGCTGG
>JADLHS010000315.1 GCA_020848635.1 Limisphaerales bacterium | reverse complement strand
TGACCGGCCCAAACATCGGTGGCGACTTCGTTCGTCAGGACCAGGCCCTTGTAGAGCCGGCCCGTGGGGGTAGCGAGGAGCTGGCCCAGAATCGCCAGCGCAGAGGAATCCTTGTGCCCGAAAGGAACCGTGTGCCAGAGGATGTCCACTTGGGGATTGGTCTCAGCCTCGGCATAGAGCCGCTTCTCGGCGGGTTGTTTGACTTCGAGCGTCACAACGTCCGGCGCTTCATTTGGTCCGCGCGGGATGCGACCGAAGTATCTTTCCGCCAAAGCCGCGGCCTGCTCGGGAACGAAATCGCCGACAAGAATCACCGTAATGTTCTGCGGCGCGTAGTAGGTCGCGTAAAAATCGTCCGCCTGCGCCTTCGAGATGGCCGGAATGTCCGACGGCCAGCCAACCGTAGGCCAGCCGTACGGATGCGATTCCCAGAACAGCGCATTGAACGTTTCGGCGAATTTACCCAGCGGCGTGGATTCGGTGCGCATCCGGCGTTCCTCGAACACCACGTCGCGCTCGGCGTAAAATTCACGAAAGACCGGATGCAACAGGCGCTCGGATTCCATCCACATCCACAGTTCGAGCTTATTGGCCGGAACGCTGATGAAATAGGCGGTCATGTCGTCCGACGTAAACGCGTTCATGCCGGCGCCGCCGGCGGAGCGGTAGATCTTATCAAACTCGTTTTTCACGAGCACCTCGCGCTGCTGTTTGATGAGCTCGTTGAACTGATGTTCGAGGTCCTTGTAGCGTTCCGTTTTGTTTTCCGGCTTCGCCACGTCGTCAATGTCGCCGCGCCGGTAGGCCGCGCGGGTCTTTGCTTCTTCGGCGCGCATTTCGCCGCGCACTTTTTCCTGGGCGGCAATGATTTCAAGATCGCGCGGATAGTTCGTCGTGCCAATGGTGGGCGTGCCCTTGAACATCATGTGCTCGAACAGATGCGCGATGCCCGTGATGCCGGGTCGCTCGTTGGCACTGCCGACATGCGCCACCCAGCCGCCGGACACAGCCGGATCGTCGTGCCGGGCAACCAGCAGGAGCTTCATGCCGTTGGCCAGGGTTTTCTCGACCACGGGAACTTGTTGCGCGAACAGCGGAACGGCCAGCGCGCAGTTCAGCAGCAGAGCGTACAGCAGCAGCCTGCCGCAATTGCCCGCAGGTAGGCCGATTATCCTGCGGGCGGGTGGCTGGGTTGCGTTGCTGTCGGTCGGGCGATCCGCCGACCACGGGTTTACGCGCTTGATTGGGGCGAACATAGACAATATGACGATTCCATCTTGTTACTTAGGTCGGACAACCTTAGTCGCCGACCGTTCAAGCGCCAGTTAAAAAGGCATGGCTTCAGATGCGCCGGCTGAGGGGGGGCGCGGAACAGCCATTCAGGAAAAGCCTCGACGCCAACCTCTGGCGCCAGATTGATCCTCAGGGGCGGCTTCTACGGCTTCGCCAAGACCGAGGCGCAGACGTTGCCAGCCAAAGTCACGGCGAATATCAAGAATATCCAACTGATGCGCGAGGCTTAGCACAGTCTATGAGGTGCGGCAATTCGGTCGGAATTCAACGCAAAGGGGCGAAGTCGCTAAAACGCTGAGTTAAAACAGCCAGATAAGGATGTAGGCCGCTGGCAACTGATGAGGCTAACACTTCTGCTGCGCTATTGGCTGACAGAAGGAGCAAATAGTTGAATTTGATCGTCGTTGGTCGAAGATTGACTGACCCCATACGAGCCAGCACATTTCCATTCATTTCCTTCTTTCACCATCCGTTGGATTGTCGCGTCCGGGAATTTGCCTTCAGAATAAATCAAAACCTCGAGATCAACTCTGTAATCACTCACTACTTTCTTGGCAAGTATTTGTTGGCCTTGGAAACTCGATGCCGCTTCATGGGAAGCCTTTTCAAATTCTCTCCGTTTTTCGGGATCATTTATGAGGTCGGCTGGATCTTGGGCAGATGAAGAAAATGCGCTTACCACTTGGTCCAAATTACCTGAAACCATACCATGCATAAAGGTTTGCAACGCCGCTTCCGGTGTGGCGAATCCCGCATTGGTTAACTGATCCTTGGAAACAAATGCACTTGGTGCAAGACGCGCGCGGCTTGCATGCACAGGCTGTTGGGCTGCTTGTCCATTTTGGGATTTAAGCTGCCGCCTCAACAATCCAACCTCGCCGCGCAAGCGCAGCAATTCAGTCTGGTTCTTTTGCAATCGTTCAATCTCATCTTTGTTCGCTGCGGTGGCTGACAATATAGCGTCGCGCTCGTTTGTTAGTCTTACCCTTTCGGCAATCAGGTTTTGGTTCTCGTCGCGCAATCGAGTTGCTTCACGATGTTGCACAAGGTGTGTGCCGGTGGCAGCGACAATGGCTGCGGCGACGATTGTGCTGACGGACTTGATATTGATCCAGTTCATGGCTGCTTGGGTTGCGATGGTTGCGGTTGCTCCGGCCAGCGCGGCAGCAGTTGAAATCGTGACGGCCAATCCAACCGGCGCGGCTTGAACCGCATTGGCCGCGAGCACCACGCCGAGGCTGGCGGCGGTTGTCGTGACACCCCGGCGCTTCAGGAACTCCTTCAGTTTCTCCAGGGCGCGCGTCACTCTCATGCGCGCGGCGTCTTCGTTGCTACCCAGCGCCTGACCGACTGCGCGGAAATCCTGCTGCTCAAAAAAGCGGAGCAGGATGGCGGTGCGATCCGCTTCACCCAGTTCATTGATGGCTTCGTCGAGCAGCGGCGCGACCTGGGAGAAGTCGGCCTGGGAATGGTTTTGCAGTGCATTCATTTCGGCAGCCTGCCTTTCGCGGGATTGGCGACGGCGTTCGCCGCGCAGGGTGTGACCAGCCACCAAACAGGTGTCCCGGTGCAGCCAACCGCCCAGCCGCACATCCGGCGGCAGCGTCCGCGCCTTGTGGGAGAGGTCCACAAAGACGGTTTGCGTCACATCTTCCGCTCGATGCGTGTCGCCCTCGACCAGCCGGAGCGCCGTGGAATAAACCAAGTCAACGTAGCGGGTGGCCAGTTCGCGAAAGGCGGCGTCCGAACCGTTCCGGGCATATTCGGCGAGCAAGTGTTGGCTGTCCGTCATGTTCAATCACCAGTAAAAGCCCGCCGAAGCCACAAACCGAACAAAATATTTGTGCAATGTTGCAGTTGCTGGCTGGACGCCCTGGCATCCTTTGAAATGCAGCGGGTAGGAGTGGTCGCGGCGGGTGTAGCGGCGGGCTTCCTGGCATGCCGTAGAGCCGAGGCTTCCAGCCCGGCGGAATAGCTTCACGCAAAATCTAGCGCGTTGCAAATTTCCCGGGTACGACTTTGCCCAGCAATTTCCGGGCGGCAAGATGCCGCCCTTTACGTCGGCCCGGATGCCGGACGCCACTTCTGACATGACGCAGTTACGCGGCTTGAATTTGCCGCGATGCTCTGCCAGTACTGCGCCATGAATTTTCCAGGAAGGAACCACCAGCCGGCGGCGCAGAGCCGGAGGGCTTTCATCAAGTGCGCGGGGATTGCCGCCGTTGGCATCGGTTTACCGGGCTGTGCAACGCTGTCCCGCGAACACACCGACAACGATAAAGGGACAACGCGACGCGAGGTTCGAGTAAACGTGCCCGCGTCCGCCGACCCACTGGTCACCCGCACGTTTGCGATTCTCAAGGACCGCATCGAGCAGCGTTGCGCCGTGAATGTCGTCGCAGCCCGCAATCGGGAACAGATCATCCTGACGATTGATAATCAACTGCCGCCCCAAGCATTCCGCATTGATCAGGTTGGTGGCGCAGTGCGAGTAACGGGCGGTTCGCCGCGCGGATTGCTTTATGGCGTCGGGAAATTTCTCCGCACCAGCCGGTATGACGGAATGTTTCAACCTTCGCCCTGGCGCGGCACTTCGAAGCCGCACGGTTCGGTGCGCGGGATGTATTTCGCCAGCCATTTTCACAACTGGTACGTCCAGGCTTCCGAGGCCGAAATTGCCCGTTACATGGAGGACCTCGCGCTGTGGGGCGTCAATGCCATCATGGTCATCTTCCCGATGATCAATCTCCAGGATTGGAACGATCCGGAAGCCGCGCCCACCATGGACATGATGCGCAAATACGCGCGGACGGCGCGGGCGTTGGGCATCGAGTTCGCCACCGGCATCAACAACACTATGTTCATCGGCGCGCCGGCGAACATCCGGGCCCAGCGCCTGCCCGATCCCACCGGACGGCGCGGCAACAGCGGTCATCCGATTTGCCCGAGCAATCCGGAGGGCCACACCTACTTGATGGAGAACGCCCGACAGCTTTACGCCAAGCTGGCGGATGTTGGCCTCGATATTCTCGTCCACTGGCCGTACGACGAAGGCGGTTGCGCCTGCGAGCAATGCCAGCCATGGGGCAGCAACGGCTATCTGAAACTCTCGCGGGATCTAACGCGGCTGGGCCAAAGCTACTTTCCGAAAATGAAAACCGTGCTCAGCACCTGGATGTTTGACACACCGCCGGAGGGCGAGTGGCAAGGTCTGACCGACGCTTTGGCCAAAGGCGAACCGTGGATGGACTACATTCTGGCGGATGCGCACGAAGATTTTCCGCGTTATCCCTTGGATGTCGGCGTGCCGGGCAAACTGCCGTTGCTCAACTTTCCGGAGATCAGCATGTGGGGCAACTCACCGTGGGGCGGTTTTGGCGCGAATCCCTTGCCCGCCCGGTTTCAGCGGCTGTGGGATCAGGTCAAGCAGTCGGTGCGCGGCGGCTTTCCCTACAGCGAAGGCATCTATGAGGACATGAACAAGGCGGCGGTGGCTCAGTTCTATTGGGATCCGAACCGAACCGCCCGGGCAACCCTCGAGGAATACATCGCGTACGAGTTCGGCCCGGGAGTGACAGAGGACGTACTGGCGGTCATTGACCAACTCGAAGCCACCGCATCAAACTCGTATCGCAAAAAACCGGTGGAACAGGAAGCGGTCCTGCGGGCGTACTACCACGCCGAAGCCGTCGCGGCTCGCCTGCCCGATTGGGCCCGGCGAAACTGGCGATGGGAAATCCTGCATCTGCGGGCGGTGCTGGATCGCGAGCGCTTCGCCGGTGGCTCCCTTGACAGTCCCACCGCCGAAGCGGCCATGCTCCGGTTGATCGAGATCTATCACTGCCAGATCGAAACGGATGATCCCTATCACCATCGCGTCCGCCCGCCACTGCGACGGGCCGTGAACCGCACAGGGAAGAAGTGAACAGCAATAATTCGTCGCGCGCGGGAGCCTTGGAAACTTACAAATATGAAACAACGTCTTTTTAGACTCGGTATTTTGGCAGCTTTTACAATGCTGCTGGCGGGATGCCGTCACGCTAGTATTGTGACACACCAATTACGCAACATAGTGGCGTGACAGTTTCTTGTCGGCTTCCTGCCGGCTGAACTTCCATTCAATCCGACGGCGCTCCTCATTACGCCGCTGTTCCCAAGTGTTCACCT
>JADLHS010000314.1 GCA_020848635.1 Limisphaerales bacterium | reverse complement strand
GTTTGGACCCGGAGGGCATTGCCGAAATGCGCCAGACCATCGGGCGGCTGCATCGGGAATTGGGCCTGACCATCCTGCTTTCTTCCCATCAACTTACCGAAGTGGAGCAGCTTTGCTCGCGCATTGCGGTGCTGCAGCAAGGCCGCAAAGTCTTTGAAGGGCAGGTGACGGAAGTGCGGGCGGCGCGAAGCAAGGTCGTGCTAAAGACACCGGATTTCGCCGCCGCCGCCGCCCTCTTGCACGACCGCCAACTGATCAACGGATCATCCGACGGGCGCTTTATCGTGCTCAAAGATGGAACTTCGACGGCGGAGGTGACGCGCACGCTCGTTGCGGCCGGCATCGCGGTCGAAGGCATCTGGCAACACGAACAGACGCTGGAGGATTTTTATCTGGGCCTCGTGAACGGTCAACGAGAAGCAAATAAATGAACATCCAGCCCCCAACATCCTATATCCAACGGCGAACCAGTTGGGCCAGCGGCCACGGCGACTTTGGAACTGGACGTTCGTCGCTCTGATTTATGTTTATCGCCCAACTCCGCAATGAACTTTGGAAGCTCTTCGGCAAGAAGCGCACGTACATCGGCTTCGGGGCGTTTATCCTGGCGCAGACGGCCATGCTCTTGGCGTTCAAGTTCACGCGCTGGCAAAGCGATTTCGAGCGCTTGCTCTTGGGCAACGGCTACGTCGCGACGGAATTTGTTTCGGCACTGACGGTATCCGTCGTGATGCTGATGCCGCAGATTATCCTGTTGATGCCGTTGTACGCCACCCTCGTGGGCGGCGACCTGGTGGCCAAGGAGTACGAGGACGGCACGCTGCGGATGATTTTGTCCCGCCCGATATCCCGCGTCCGGTTGTTACTGGTGAAATGGGCTGCCGGGATCGTTTTTGCGGCGGTGTTGGTGGTGGTCCTGGGCCTGACGGCACTGGGGTTTGCGAAGTTGTTATTTCCGTGGAAGGGGATGTTCGTCTTTGCGCCCGGCATGGCCTTCAGCGTTTTTTCGCCAGGCGAAGGCTTGGCGCGCTTTGTCTTCGCGCACTTGTTCTTGGTCGTGAATGCCAGTGCGATTTTGTCAGTCGCCTTCATGTTTTCCTGTTTTAACATGAAACCCGCGGCGGCCACCATTGTGGCGCTCTCCTATCTCTTCGTAAATGTGGTGATGGAGAGCATTCCGTTCTTTGATCGCTTCGACAATTGGTTCATCACTCATCACTTCCGGTGCTGGTTGCTGGTGTTTCAAAACCCGGTGCCGTGGTCGCAGATTCTCCAGTCGCAAGTGGCACTCCTCACCATTTGCGCGACGGCGTTTGTCGTTGGTTGCACCGCGTTTTACGTGCGGGACATCAAGTCTTAAGCGGTGGCTGAAGATCCACGCGAAAGCGTGGTGGATCGCCTCTTTCCTGCAGAGCCAATCAGATTCGGTTATGTGGCTTCGGCTCAGGCCGAGCCTGGGCAAGGCAAGCCAAGCGCGGCTTCCACTAGATGTTTGGTAAGCAAGACAAAAGCGCCCCAACTAATGGTATTTTTGCCCCCTGAACCCGGAGATAAACGTTGTGTGGCAGGGGTGGTTTTTTTACTATTGTCGTCGATTGTCGGCGGGTCAAAATGAGCGCTGACGTAATGCAAACTATGTCGAATATTTCCGATCCATCCGAAGATAAACACCAGGCGTCAGACACGTCGGTGAAGGCCGATTACGGTTCGGCGCAGCTAGGGAAGCTGGAGGGTCTGGAGGCCGTGCGCAAGAAGCCCGGCATGTATATCGGCGGCACGGATGAGCGGGCTTTGCACCATTGTGTGAGCGAAGTGCTGGATAATTCCGTGGACGAACATCTCGCCGGCCACTGTGACAAGATCGAGGTCGCGATTCATGTGGATGGCTCGATCTCGGTCCGCGACAACGGTCGCGGCATTCCAGTGGACATGCATCCGCAATACAAGATTCCCGGCGTGGAGATGGTGCTGACGACCTTGCACTCCGGCGGCAAGTATGGCCAGGGCGGATACAAATTTTCCGGCGGCACCCACGGCGTTGGCGCGAAATGCGTCAACGCGGTCAGTGAATGGTTCGAAGTGGAAGTGTCCCGCGGCGGTGAAGTGCATCACATGGAGTTTGAGCGCGGCAAGACCATCCAGAAGCTGCATGTCATTGGCAAGGCGAAGGGCACGGGCACATTGATCACGTTCATGCCCGACGCGGAAATCTTCCGCGAGACGATCGAGTTCAAGGCGGATCGCATCAGTCAACGCTTGCGCGAACTGGCATTTTTAAATTCAGGTTTGGAGATTGTTTTTCGGGACGAACGCCAGGCGGAGGCCAAACCGGAGGTCTTTTACTACAAGGACGGCACAGAGGAGTTTGTCAAACAACTCAACAAGAGCAAGACACCGTTGCATCCCAAGCCCATCGCGTTCCGCAAGGAAACCAAGGAGAAGAACGACGACAAGGACATCGAGGTTCACGTCGAGGTCGTGCTGCAATACAACGACAGTTATAACGATCAGGTCCTGTGTTACACGAACACGGTCCACAATCCCGACGGCGGTTCGCATTTGTCCGGCTTCCGCAGCGCGGTGACGCGGGCGATTAACCAGTACGCGAAGTCCAACGAGTTGCTGAAAGAGAAAGACCCGCAGATCACTGGCGACGACGTGCGCGAAGGGCTGACGGCGGTCATCTCCGTCAAGCACAGCGATCCCAAGTTTGAATCGCAAACGAAGGTGAAATTGCTTTCGCCCGAAGTGGAGAAAATCGTCGGCTCCGTTGCATATGAAGGGTTGATGGCGTACTTCGACGGGAATCCACCCGTCGCCAAGCGCATCATCGATAAGAGCCTGAACGCCGCGCGCGCGCGCGAAGCCGCCCGGAAAGCCCGGGAAGCCGTGCGCAAGAGCGCGCTGACGGGCGGCGGTTTGCCCGGCAAGCTGGCGGATTGTTCCGACCGGGATCCGGCGAATACGGAGCTTTATATCGTCGAAGGTGACTCCGCCGGCGGCTCGGCCAAGCAGGGGCGGGACCGGAAATTCCAGGCGATCCTGCCCATTCGCGGCAAGCTCATCAACGTGGAGAAGGCGCGCCTCGACAAGGTGCTGCAAAACACGGAAATCCGCACGATGATTACCGCCATCGGCACGGGGATTGGCGACGGCGAGGGGGAAGGCGCGTTCGATTTGAACCGGCTGCGTTACCACAAGATCATCATCATGACCGATGCGGACGTGGACGGCTCGCACATTCGCACCTTGCTGCTGACCTTTTTCTACCGGCAGATGCCGCAGCTCGTGAAGCAGGGATTTGTGTATATCGCGCAGCCGCCGCTGTATTCGATCACCCGCAAGAAGAAGACGGACTACATTGACGACGACGTGCAGTTGAACCGTATTTTGGTGCAGAACGGCGTGGAGGAAGTGCAGTTAAAGAGTCTGGTGGATGGCAAGGAGTTTACGCAAAAACAGCTCGAGGAAATCCTGCAGTTGTTGGAGTCGGTGGACAAACACACGGCGTATGTGCGGCGACAGGGCGGTGACTTCGGTGATTATGTCGAGCGGCGTTCGCCGGACGGCGATTATCCGTCGCATCTCGTAAAAGTGCGTGAAGGCAATGACGAGACCGTGCATTACTTCATCACGAGCGAGGAGTTGGAAGCATTCAAGGCCAAACACGCGGATTTGTTTAACGGTGACACCGAGGTGCGGAGGAAGGACGGCCCAACACGCCGCGCCATTTACGCGGACCTGCATCACGAAAGCAAAGCGGTGGCGGAGTTGATGGGCAAGTTGTCCAAGAAAGGCCTGTCGGTGGATCACTTTTCCGCGCAGGACAAACCGCTCTATGAACTGACCGAAGGCGAGGGCGAACGCGCGAGTGTGACGCCGCTGTTTTCGATCCCGGAAATCTTGAGTGCGGTGAAAGCCGTGGGCAAGAAAGGCATTCAGATGTATCGCTTCAAAGGCCTGGGCGAAATGGATGCGAAGGAACTGTTCGAGACGACCATGAACCCCGTCCGTCGCAAGTTGCTCCGCATCGAACTGACCGATGCCGTCGAAGCCGAGGAAATGTTTGTGCGGCTCATGGGCGACGAGGTCGAACCGCGCCGTCAGTTCATTGAGGACAACGCATTGAACGTTCGCAACCTCGACGTCTAACCCCAGCACTTAATTTCCCTCCCCCCGTATCATGCCAGACGAAACTGAATCCACCCCGCCGCAGACGCCGGCCCCGACCGGCGGCGCATACACGGCCGGCGAAAAGATCGCGATGATCAACGTGGCGGACGAGATCAAAAACTCGTTCCTCGACTATTCGATGTCCGTGATCATTTCGCGCGCGTTGCCCGACGTGCGCGATGGGCTGAAACCCTCCCAGCGTCGCATCCTGTACGCGATGCACGAGCTGTCGCTGTTTCCTGGACGAAAGCATTACAAGTGCGCGAAAATTTGCGGCGACACTTCCGGCAATTACCATCCGCACGGCGAGGCGGTGATTTATCCGACGCTGGTCCACATGGCGCAGCCGTGGGCAATGCGGGAAAAGCTGGTGGACGGCAAGGGCAATTTCGGTTCGATCGAAAACGATCCCCCGGCGGCGATGCGTTACACCGAGGCGCGGCTCACGCATCTGGGCGCGGCGTTGATGCAGGACATGGACAAGGACACAGTGGACTTTGTCCCGAACTACGACGAGCGCATGACCGAGCCGGCGGTCTTCCCGTCGGCGTTTCCCAATCTCATTGTCAACGGTGGCACCGGTATCGCCGTGGGCATGGCCACGAACCTGGCGCCGCACAATCTCGGCGAGGTTGTGGATGGCATCTGCGCGCAGATTGACAAACCGGACATCACGATTCCGGAGTTGATGAAATTCATCAAAGGCCCGGATTTTCCGACGGGCGGCATGATTTGCGGCGTGGAGGGCATCAAGAATTATTTCACGACCGGCAAGGGCAGCATCAAGTTACGCGGGCGCGTCGGTTCGGAGGAGATGAAGGGCAACCGCGAGCAGCTCGTCATCACCCAGATTCCGTTCAACGTCAACCGCGCCGCGCTCGAAGAGCAGATCGCCAATCTGGTAAACGAAAAGGTCATCACGGAGATTTCCGCGATGCGCAACGAGTCCGACGAGCACACGCGGCTCGTGATGGAACTCAAGCGGGATGCCAACCCGAAGGTGGTCATCAACAATCTCTACCAGCATACGCAACTGGAAGTCAGCTTCAGCGTCAACGCGCTGGCCATTGACCACGGCAAACCCAAGACGCTCAACCTCAAGGAGCTCATCCAATGCTACATCGAGCATCGCCGCGAAGTCATTTTGCGGCGCACGCGCTTCGAATTGCGGAAGGCCGAGGAGCGCGCCGAGTTGCTCGAAGGTTATCTCATCGCCCTGGCGAACCTTGACGAGTTCATCCATATCATCCGTTCGAGCAAAAACCGCGAGGAAGCGCGGGTGAAGCTGCTGGCCTTCGAGTGGTCGCGCGCTCAGGTCGAGAAGTGGGCGATCCTGATCCGCAGCGAGGATCGGCTCGTGGTCGGGCGTTACGCCCTGACCGAACGGCAGGTGGATGCGATTTTGGAATTACGGCTTTATCAACTGACCGGTCTGGAAATTGACAAGGTGGAGAAGGAATACACGGCGTTGATCGAGGTCATCAAAGACCTGCTCGACATCCTGGCGAAGGAATCGCGCGTGATGACGATCATCAAAGCCGAACTGCAGGCCATCAAGGAGAAGCACGCCACCCCGCGCAAATCGGAGATTGTTCCGGATGAGGGTGAGATCGCCATTGAAGACCTGATTGCGAACGAAGGGGTCATCATCACGCTCACCCACAACGGCCTCATCAAACGCACGAACGTCAGCCAGTATCGGGCCCAGCGCCGCGGCGGCAAGGGGGTTATCGGCATGACGACCCGCGAAGCGGAGCCATCGGAAGATTCCGATTTCATCGAACACCTCTTCACGGCTAGCACCCATGACTACCTCATGTTCTTCACGAACACCGGTCGGGTTTATGTGGAGCGCGTACACGAGATCCCCGACATGGGCCGCGCATCGAAAGGCCGCAGCATTGCCAACTTGCTGGAACTGAAGGCGGGTGAAAAAGTCGCCGCGCTCATCCGTATTTTGTCGAAGACGGATGAGAACAAGGACGACGTGACGTGGCAGCAGTCCGGTGAACTGTTCTTCGCCACGCAACAGGGTACCGTGAAGAAGACCTCGCTCAATGAATTCTCCAACGTCCGCAAGGGGGGCATCATTGCCATCGGCATTGATCCCGGCGACGTGCTCATCGAGGTCAAGCTGACGCGCGGCAGCGTCGTGGAACATGACGAGGTGAAAGACCCGGGTGACGACGTGGTGTTGATCACCAAGGACGGCATGAGCATTCGGTTCAGCGAATCGGATGTGCGTTCCATGGGCCGTTCGGCGACGGGGGTGCGCGGTATCAATTTGGAAAAGGACGACGCGCTCGTGGCCGCAACCATCGTCGTCCCGGATGCGACCCTGCTCGTGGCGGGCGAAAACGGCATCGGCAAACGCACCGGATTCGATGAGTATCGCGTCCAATCTCGCGGGGGCAAAGGCATAATCACCATGAAAACCGGCGAGAAGACCGGGGCGGTGGTGGGCGCACTGACCGTGCGCGACGCTGACGAAATCATGCTGATCACCACCGGCGGTCAGATGGTGCGCATACCCGTGCAAGGCATTCGTGAAGCGGGGCGCAATACGATGGGCGTGAAGCTGGTAAACCTCGATGCCGACGACAAGCTCCAAGCCATCGCTCCCGTCATCGCCGAACAACAGGAAGAAGCGGCGGTCGAGGCGGAGCCGGTGAAATAGGCGGAATTTGGCGTTGATGCCAAGGTGCGACGAGCGGAAAGCGCCGCCGGGATCAGGTGCCAACCGCAACCTCGATCAAAGGAGGCGTGCAGGAGAAATTGCGTCTTTTTTTCGGCAACTGAACGCCCACCTCAAGGCGATAGCCGTTCAATCTGCCATGCGCCGTCAATTAGCTTCGTGTAGCAAAAGCGATCGTGCAACCGGCTGGCGCGGCCTTGCCAGAACTCGAGGCGCGTGGGCGACAGCACGAAGCCGCCCCAGTTCGGAGGCAAGGGAACCTGCTGCGGAAATTGCACGGCAACCTCCTGCCATTTCTGGTCCAGCACTTGACGGCTTGCGACGACCATGCTCTGGTTGGACGCCCAGGCGCCCAGTTGACTGCCCCGCGGCCGGCTCTGGAAGTAGGCGGCGGATTCCGTAACCGGCAATTTCGTGACCGGGCCCGCCACGCAGACCTGACGTTCGAGTTCGGGCCAGTAGAAAACTAGGGCGACATTGGGATTCTGGCTGATTTCCTGGCTTTTACGGCTGTCGTAGTTCGTGAAGAAGATAAAGCCGCGCGAGTCCACCCCTTTGAGCAACACCGTGCGGGCGGAGGGTTGTCCGGCCCCGGTAGCCGTGGCGAGAACCATGGCGTTTACGTCGGCGGGGGCATGGCCGAGGATGGCCTGCCAGAGCTTGAAGAGCGCGATGCCGATCTTGCGCCAGCGGCTGCCGGACTGCGTAGCGGCTGCGTGGCCGAACCAATCCTGGAACTGAGCGAGCGGATCGGTGGCGAGGTCCTGCTGGTCCAGTCCGCCAGCTTGGTATTCACGTCTTAGGTCGGCGATAGCCATTGGTGGCAAAGGTTATGAAAGCT
>JADLHS010000313.1 GCA_020848635.1 Limisphaerales bacterium | reverse complement strand
GCCGCCGCCGATGACTTTCAATGAAGTCGGCCAGCGCTTGTTGTTTGGCGGTGAGTAGTGGCATACTGTGCAGAGACACACTATTGCTGATTCCGCCGGTGTCAACGAATTCTGCTTAAAGATCTACTCGGCTTCCGCGAGGAAGCCCGCGGGCAGATCGGCCTCCGCTCGCGGGCGCGACAGAGTCACAAACTGACGATCCCCGCTTACAGCGCGTCGAAGAGTCGGGCGAGCTCGTGGCGTAGGCGCTGGATCTCCCTCCACCGCTGGTCCTCGACGGTTCGCTTGTTGGCGGAAGCGGCTGCGTCCTTCAGGGCATTGTCGTCTTCCAGCGTGCAAAAGCCGCCCACTTGGGCCGCTTGTTCACCCAGGAGCCGCTTCGCTGCGGCAACCGCATCCGGTTTTGCCGGGTGGTTGTTGGCCTTGAGCCTTTGGCTGAGGAGTTCGAGCATCCCGTAGTCTTCGATCCCATCCCGCACCGCCTCCCACCGTTTGCTGCTGACCACGCCGTTCCCCGGGTACACGAGGAGGTAGTCGTACCGCAGCCTCGGCACGAACCACGGATCGTCCTGCGAGGTGCAATAGGACCAGAAGCCAATGCCGGTCATCTGATGCCGCCAGGCCAGCCAGGCTTGCGCGCGGTAATAACCCAACGGGGACTGGTGCTTGGCATTGTCGTCGCACTCGTACATCCACACCGCCTTGCCGGAGGCCTTGATGATATCGAGCTTGGCTTTTTGCTTTTGGTCGAGCACCAGGCCCGCGCGGTTTGGACACCAGATGTCAACGTACGACAGCATCTGGCGCAACTCGTCCTCCGCGATCTGCCCGACGGGATCGGTGTACATCTGGATGCGCGGGTCCGCTTCCCGCGCCAGCTTGGCCAAACGCAGGTACGCGGCGACAAGCCCCTGGCTCAGACCCGGTTCGTCCACGGGGTAGAGTGCGAAACCGTCGTAGCCGACGCCGAGCTCCGCCAGGTGTTTGACCCAGGCGCGCAGCCACTGGACGTGGGCTTGGCGATAAGCGTCGGAGTCCGCCGCCGCTGGTCCTTGGAGCGCCCCCTGATAGCCGCAGAACAGGATGATCCCGTGGCAGGCGTGTTGCTTCACATACGCGTCGTGCTCCCGGTAATCAATCTCGCCCACCAGGTTGCCCGTCGCGTCGAATCGTGCCTGGGGGAAAAAGGTTCCCACGAACACGTCCGTGCCGTGCGCGACTTGGTCCGCGATCGCCTCCGCCGGATAGTCCTTCAGCATGGAGGAATGCACGTAGCCCCACCCGCAGTTGTGCAAGGCCTGCTTCTCCGGGAGCCGCGCGGGGGAGACCGTCACACTCAGTGCGGCAGTTGTTTCCACCGGTGCGACCTCGAGGCTCCGCAATCGGATGCTACCGTTCCAATTCCCCGCGGTCAGCGAGCGGGAGTTCACGTTTAGCCAGAGTTGACGTCCGCTCCATGCGGGTACCTGGAGCACACTCGCGACGCCCAGCGGGGCCAGCGCATCTGCCTCCATATCGCAGCGCTCCGTTGGCACATCGAGGACTTCAAGGAGGGCAACTGCGTCCCGCGCCGGTACGGTCTTCTCGCCCTGGGCCAGCGGGCCGAGCTCCACGCGGAAGGTACGGGGCTGGCTCGAGAGGTTGAACACGTTCAGCGCCGCGCACTCGGTCTCGCCGCCGAACATGAAAACGGACAGGTCCGACGAAGCCGCCCAGCCTCCCGCCAGCCCCTCGAACTGCCCAAACGGCGACCAGGGATTGGCCGCGCATATTTTGAGGGTGCTTCCCGCTGCTGCCGCCTGCTCCGCAAGCGACGCGAGTCTGAGCACCGCCTTCGCCTCCGCCGTCAGTTCGGCCAGTTGTTTACGGTACCTGACCCGGTCGGCCTCATTGATCGGCATGGCGCCCGAAATGCGGGGCCGCAGCGCTTCCAGTTTGGTGGCGGCCAGGCACGCGCGATCTTCCACGCCGCGGGCGTCCAGCAGTTTCGGCACGAGGGCTTGCGCGGTTCGGATGGCCTGGCTGATTTCCACGAGTTCGTTGGTAAACACGTTTAGGAAGAGCGTGTGGCGGCGCCGAGCGACCGTCCGCGCGCCATCCAGCACCTGGCAAGTGACCGTCAATTTGGCCGTGCCGCTGCGCGGCATTGCATACGAGAACGACCGGTTGATGTGCGCGGCGGACGATGTGGCGCGCTTCACGCGGGGCTGCCCGGTTCCGCGCACCGCCTCCACCCGCACGGTGAGCGCGTGGCGTTCGGGGTTGCTCACGACGGCCGTGGCGCGGACGTTGCCAGTCGGCGACCCGTTAACATTGAAAGCCAGCTCGACGCGCGTCGGTTTTACTGGCGGGACAATCGCCCCAGTCCGTCGGGCATCGCACCGGCATTCGGCCCAGAGGACGCGTGAGTCGGAACGCGAGCCGGACCAGCGCAACACTTGCAATGCCGCTCCTGCCGCGGGCACCACGACGCAAAGCTGGTCGTCGAGCATCACCGGCGTCGGCGTCCCGTTCGAGGGCCCCGGGAGCGGGACGCGGACCTTGAGTTGTCCCTGCGGGTCGAAGACATGCAGGGCGTTGCCGTAACTCGCGACGAGGATCTCCGGTTTCCCATCCCCATCCACGTCCGCGATCGCGGGCGAGCGTCGCGACCGCTCGCCCACCTCGGCTGTCCACCGCAGCGTTCCGCTCAGGGTCACGCAGACGACGTTCCCCGAAAGATCCGTGGCGTAAACCTCGGGGACGCCGTCGCCGTCGGCGTCCGCGATCGCGATCGCGCTGTCCATTTCGCGGTTCATCGGAAAAGACCACAGTGTATTTCCGCCGGCGTCGAGGGCGTGCAGGCGCTTGCCCATGCCGCACAGAATTCTCAGTCCGCCTTGGCCGCCCGTGTCATACACAAAAGGGCTGCCGCCGGCGCCTTCATGGCGACGCCAGAGTTCCTGACCGGTTGCGCTCAAGCAGACGAGCGAGACTTTCTCCGTCCCGACCAGCACCTCCGGTTGTCCGTCGCCATTCAAATCTGCGATGGCCGGGCTCATGACCGTGCCCAAGTCGCCGCCATAGATCCACTCCCGATCGCCAGAGACCCCGGCGAGGCAAACAACATCACCGTCCCGCGTGCCCGTTACAATCTCCAATGCGCCGTCCCCGTGCAAATCGCCAACGGCAAGGCAGGTCGCGCCCCATTGCGGCGGGCTCGGCAGCGTCGTGTTCCAGACGGGATCACCCGTCCGGCCGTTGAGACACACGACTTCACCTTGCCGGTCGCCCGCCAGCAAATCCGGCAGACCATCGCCCGTAACATCGGCGATCGTGGGCGGGATGCAGACCGCGTCGCGCATTTGGTGTCGCCAGATCTCCTTGCCGTGGCCGTCAACCGCGACGATGAATCCGGCCGTGGTGCCAACGACAAGGTCGTTACGGCCATCGCCATTGACGTCACCGAAGGCCGGAGAAACATCCACATGCCCTGCTGGCGGCACGTACGTCCAGGCGACCTGTTGGGCGCCCGCGTTGGCCAGCCCGAGCGCCAACCCGGCAATCCATCCAATGCGATTCACGACTGAGGTTTTCAAGTAAGTGGTAGGTTTGTTTGTTTGGATGAGAAACCGCCAGCGCGCTTGAATCCTCGTGGGTTCGCCACGGGGCGGTATCGCCCTCCACAGAACGAATTTATATCGCGACCGTTCGGTTCCTCACGGAGGGGGAAAGTAAGTTGGAAACAAAACTCAGCGCAACCTCAATTCCAGCCGAGCCGGCTACGGTTGCATCTCAATCGAAACGTGGGTTGAAATCAGCACCCGGAAACGCCACTGTGACGCGACGAAGATGAGCACCGAACTAACCCGCCGCCGGTTTCTCGCCTTGGGCATTACCGCCGGGGCGAGCATTTCGCTCCGGGCCGGCTGCGCTACCGCCGCAAGTCAGAAACCGGTTGCCACGAACCAAACTGACACGGGGCAAGCCTCCGGAATTCAGCCCGAGCCGAAATCCCCCGATCCTTCCGATCGGGTCGTGGCTTTTTATTATCCCTGGTATGGGAATCCCGCGACGGATGGCCGGTACGCCAACTGGAATCATCCGGTCGCAGTGCGCAACGAACCACCCCGGTCCTTCCCGGGCGGCGACGACATTGGCGCGAATTATTTTCCCGCGCTCGGTTGCTACAGCGCCAACGATCCCCAAATTCTTCGCGAACATGCGCGCCAGTTGCGGCAGGCGGGCGTGGGGGTGATCTCCGTTAGTTGGTGGGGGAAGGATACCTTCACCGACCGCGCGTTGCCGGGCTTGTTCAAAGTCGCCGAGGAAGCCGGCCTCAAGATCAACTTTCATCTCGAACCGTTTCCAGGACGGAACGCCG
>JADLHS010000312.1 GCA_020848635.1 Limisphaerales bacterium | reverse complement strand
TGAATTGCCGCTTGGCGATCAACAGCAAAAGCGCGGCGATGAGCAGGCCGCCGAGAATGCGTTGAAACGCGGCGGTGCCGCCGTCGAGCGATTCCTGGTTGGCGTGCGTCACGGCGTAGGCTTTGCGGCTAAGCACGACGCCCAGCGCGTTGCCCATTGCGCCGATCAATGCAAAGAGGCCGCCGGTGACGAGTTGCGGGCGGGGGATCGTGAGGTGTTCGCCCGGAATTAACGCCACGGTGACTCCGGCGAGAATGACGAGGACGCCGGTGATCTGGGTGGGGCTGAGCGTGGTGCCGAGCCAGAGCCATTCGATGAGCGCGGCAATGGGGGCGGTCAGACATTGCATCAACAGCAGCGACAGGCGCGATCCAAGCCGGGGCAGCGCCTGGAATAATCCCGCGTCGCCGACGCCGATGCCGATAAGGCCGCTCAGAAAGAAGAGCGGAAATCCGGCGCCGGTGACGCCGTGACCCCCGGTGAAGGCCCACGTGCTCAGGAACAGCGTCGCCAGCGTGAGCCGCCAGAAGTTGGCCTCGACCCCGCCGATGAGTTTGGCCGTGCGATGGCCACTGATGACGGAGATCGAGAACAGAAGCGTGGAGAGGAAGGCCGCGAACACGCGCGCGAAATTACGGCGACAGGGACGGGGAGTCGAGAGTTCTCGTCCAGGATCGTAGCCGCCGAGGGGAGGAGGCGGAACGGCGTATTGGCCGGGGAATCCGCCTCCTGACGTCGTCGGCTACAACTCGAGGGCCCGCCACAGATACCAGGATGCCACGGTGCGATAAGGACGCCAACGTTCGCCGTGGGCGACCAGTTCCTTGGGTGACGGCAGCTCTTTCAATCCGTAAACCCGCGCAAAGCCGCTGCGCACGCCGTAATCCGTCGCGGGCAAAATATCCGGTCGTCCCAGCGTGAACATGAGCAGCATCTCCACCGTCCACGGCCCGACGCCGCGAATGGTGGTCAGTTGTTCGATGATTTCAGGGTCGGACATTCTCGCGATGACCCGGCGCGACGGGACGACGCCTTCGAGGGTCTTGGCGGCAATATCCTTGATGGCGGCCGTTTTCGCGCGGGACAGACCGGCGCTTCGCAGTTTTTCATCCGGCGCGGCCACGATGTCCTCGGGCGCGGGAAATCTTTGGCCGGGAAACAGCGCAAGCACCCGGCGGAAAATGGTCTCGGCCGCGGTGCCGTTGAGTTGCTGGTAGGTGACGAACTTGACGAGCGCCTGGTACGGCGGCACCCCGTGGCGGGGCGCGAGCGGGCACGGTCCGACTTTCTTGATGACGCGGGCGAGGACCTTGTCGGCACGGCGCAGGTGTTGGAGGGCGGTTTGGTTCACGCGAGCGCCGGGGTGCCGCGCCGGGGCGGGGACGGCGCGCGATTGAGCGTCCGGATGGTTTCGACGCGGATGATGATCCATTCCCCGTCTATCTGGCGCAGGGTGCATTTGATTTCCTGCACGATCTGATACTGGTCTGCCGGGGTTTCGGCCCGCAGGGTGAGATCCACGCTCGCTGACTTTCCATCCGCACCGACGGTGATGTTGGGGTCAAGCAATTCAAGTTTGAACGATCGGGAGAAGGTGCGCAAAGCCAGCATCCGCTGCATGATCTCATCCCGGCTGGCAGCTTCATGGCGGGTTTGGTCGGGCAAATCAATGCGGACAGCGATCTCGGGCGCAAAGTAGCTGGCGAGCTTTTGGGCCTTGGCCGCGCGTGCAAACAATCCGCCCGGCTCCGTGTAGGAAGCAGTCCGGGCCACGTCCGCGAGCCGGCGGCGAATGGCGTCCTGCGGGGAGGGATGAAAATAGCGCCAGAGCCACACGCTTAGCGCGACCAGCAACCCGATCAGAATTAGGTTTCGGGCGAGCTTCATCGCAAAACTTTACCGACAATGCGTTCGCGCTTGGCGCCGCCCTGGGTGTGATCGGTGGGTGGCATGGTGCGGTTGTCGCCGACAACGTAATACTCGTCGTCACTGAGTTTGGAACTGTCCGGGACGAAATCCCAGTGGCACGCAAACTTCACGTAGGGCTCGTCCAAGGGGCGGCCATTGATCAGGAAGCGACCCCTGGAAAAGCTGACGGTTTCGCCCGGCAGGCCGATCACACGCTTCATAAACATGACGCTTTCTCCGGCCAGCCGGATGGCCACGACGTCCCCGCGTTGGGGTTCTTGCCGGAGATAGGCGAGGCGGTTGACGAAATTGACGCTCCCGGCTCTGTAGGTGGGCAGCATGCTCGGCCCGCTGACGCGAATGGGTATCACCACAAAGGCCCGCAGCAGGAAGCACGTCACCACGATTACCACGATCCGGATGAGTGTACGACGGGGATTCCGGCCGATGAGAATCGTCCGCAACCACGATGGCTGGCGAGTTTGGCAAGGTTCAGTCTGCATGCGCGGCGCAGTGTGTACCCAAACTGCAACGCGCTAAAAGTTTCGACGCAGTGCCCGCCGCGCGCAAGCGTAGATTGACCGCGAAAACACCCGCGCGCCCGCCGGTTCTCCCTAAATTTCTCCTTGAGCCCGCGCGCGGACCGGCGTAGGAAACGGGATGCCAATTCATCTGCCGCCCCTTTCCCGCCGGGGTTTCCTCCGCCGCAGTCTCCTCGCCGGTGCCGGTCTGGCGGTCGGTCCGGAACTGTTCGCCGCGGGGCACGACTCCGACGCGAACGCCTGGGCGTTGCTGGCGGACACCCACATCGCCGCCGACCCAAAACGAATTGAGCGGGCCATTAACATGACCGACCACTTGAAAGCGGTGTCGCAGGAGGTGCTTGCCCGGCCGGAACGGCCCGCTGGAGTCTTTATCGTCGGCGATTGCGCATTCAGCAAAGGCGAACCCGGTGACTACGCGGCGCTGACGGGCCTGCTGGAACCCTTGCGTGGTGGTGGCCTGCCGTTGCACCTCGCGCTGGGCAATCACGATCAACGTGAGAATTTTTGGGCAGCGCTCGAAGCGAAGCGGGCGGCGAAGCGGCCGGTGGCGGACAAGCAAGTGGCGCTGGTTCGTTCGCCGCTGGTGAATTGGTTCCTGCTGGATTCCTTGGAGCAGACGCTCGTCACGCCCGGGTCGTTGGGGGCTGCGCAACTGGCCTGGCTGGCGGAAGCGCTGGACGCGAATCGCGACAAACCGGCGGTGATCTTGATTCATCATAATCCCGGCACGGCGGAAAGCATCCGCGGACTGAAGGACACGGAGGAGTTGTTTCAAGTCATCCGCCCGCGTTCCCAGGTCAAAGCGTTCATTTTTGGCCATACCCACAACTGGAAAGTAACCGCGGATTCGAGCGGGATTCATCTCATTAACCTGCCCCCGGTGGCTTACGCGTTTCTGGCGAGCAATCCGGCCGGGTGGGTGCATGCCACGGCTCGGCAGGACGGCTTGAAACTGGAGCTGCGCTGCATTGACGCCACGCACAAAGAGCATGGCCGGATCGTGGATCTGAAATGGCGCCCCGCATGAGCCGGCGGGATCGGCTGGTCCTGCGCTTGATCATGGGCGTCGCCTTCGCGACTTTTCTGCTCGCGATCTGGGCCTTCATTGACTTTGGCAGGTCACGATCCGCGACCGTTTCGCCGGCAACCGGTACGACGAATGGCCTGCCGGCGGCATCGCGGTGAGCTTGGAAATTCAAAGCCGGCGCTGAATCGCCGACCGGGCGGCCCATGAGGCCGGCGGATCTCAGTTAGTCAAATCCAGGCTTGGACCCACAAACGTCGGGGAACAGAGCGCGGTTGCAACCTTTGGGTTATTGGCTAGTCTGCTGCCGTGATTTACGACGCGTCGCTTGACGAGTTGCTCCAGAGAGTTTGGGCCGGCCAGCGCATCAACCCAGCCGAGGCGCTCCGGCTGTATCATTTACCGCTCGAAGAACTCGGCGCGCTTGCCGACCGTCGCCGCCAGCTTGCCAAGGCCAAGGCCTACGCGGGGCGCGGCAACGACGTCGTCACCTACATCGTGGACCGCAACGTCAATTACACGAACGTTTGCAATGTCTATTGCAAGTTCTGCGCGTTCTACCGGACGGAAAAGGAGGACGATGCCTACGTGATTTCCCACGCGGAGATGGATCAGAAGATCGCCGAAACGGTCGCGCTGGGGGGCACGCAGATTCTCATGCAGGGCGGGCATCATCCCAGGCTGACCAAACAGTGGTATCTGGACTTGCTCGCGCACATGAAGGCGAAATGGCCGCAGGTCAATGTCCACGGTTTTAGCCCCAGCGAGTTCATTCATTTCCGCGACGTATTTAATGAACCGCTGGAGAAAATCATTTCCGACTTTCGGGCCGCGGGACTGGGTTCCATCCCGGGCGGGGGCGGGGAAATCCTCGTGGACCGTGTGCGGCAGCGCATCGCGCCGCTCAAGGCCATGAGCGATGACTGGCTGGAAGTGATGGATGTGGCCCACCGTTTGGGCCTGAACTCCAGCGCCACGATGATGTTCGGCCATGTGGAGACGATCGAAGATCGCATCGAACATCTGGAGCGCTTGCGCGGGCAGCAGGACAAGTCGAAAGGGTTTACCGCCTTCATCGGCTGGACGTTTCAGGCCGAGCACACGAAGCTCCGGGCGCCGACGGTCGGAGCGCATGATTATCTTCGCACACAGGCGTTGGCCCGGATTTACCTCGATAATTTCGAGAACGTGCAAAGCTCGTGGGTTACGCAAGGGCCGGACATCGGGCAGGTGGCGTTGAAGTTCGGCGCGAATGATCTCGGCAGCATCATGATCGAGGAAAATGTCGTGAGCCAGGCCGGCGCCACCTTTCGCCTCGGGGTGGCCGACATGCATCGCTTGATCAAGGACCTCGGCTACGAACCGCATCAGCGCGACAACTGGTATCGGCTGCTGAACTGACGCCCGTTCGCGGCTGCGCCCGCGGGGCGGGAATTGCGGTTCGCGCATCGAGGCGATCGTCTCAACGCGCGGATGCGGCGATCCATCGGCCCATCAATTCGTACCGAAGACGCTTTCCAGAATCACTTCCTTCGTTTTCCAGATCAGCGCCATCGTCAGGGAGAGCGGCAGCAGCACGAGCATCATCAACGACCACAGGCTCATCCGTTCCAGTCTCGCGATCACCATGAGAAACGGCACCGGCAGATCCGGCATTTGCATGACGAACACATAAGCGGCCACCACCAGCAGGAGCGTGACGAGCAGGCCGCGATTGATCACGGTAAATTGCCGCGTTTCCTGCCGCAGGGTTTCGTCCGGCAACATTTCCCCCAGTCGCGCCAGCACGAGGTTGAGGTTGAAAAGAAACAGCAGGCCCGACAAAGCCAGAAGGACGACCACGAGGCTGAAGAACGGTTGGTCCGGCATCTTGTTCCACCAGTAAAGAAAAGGGCAGAGGAAAAAGTTTACCAGGCCGATGAGCCGGGCGCGGTCCAGCGCCGCCCGCCAGGCGCGTTCCTGCCGCTGGAACGCGCCGAGTTGCCACAGGCCGAACAATAGCAAACCGGTCGCGCCCAGACCGGGGACGATGCTGAACGCCTTGAACCAGCCCGCCGTCGCCGTGCCCACGCAGATGATCAATGCCGCGGGCAAACCCCAGAAGAGGGCGGATAATCCCCGCACGAGCCGGCCCAGGGCGCGAAGCAGTTCGGGGTTGGGCGGTGTGTCAGGCATCCGAAAATGAAGCAGGCCAGGTCAGGAATGAAGCAACAGGCGCCAGGCGTGGGCGGTGGCTTCGATTCTTCATTCGCCATGCTTCCTTCTGCATTTCAAAAATTCAGGTAGGTGTACGCCTTCAGGCCGCGCTCGTAATCGTCCAGCAACCGCATCGCTTCGGACGGCTTCATGCGGTCCGACTTGATCGCCTCGTCCATCTGCACTTTCATGCGGCGCTTCAATTCATTCTCGTCGTATTGCACGGACGCCAGGCATTGCACGATGGTGTTGCCTTCGATGATTTCTTCGACGTAGTAGCCCGTGGGCTCATCAGGATCGAGGAACACATGCACCTCGTTGACCCGCCCAAAGAGATTGTGCAGATCGCCCATGATGTCCTGGTAGGCGCCCATGAGAAAGAAGCCGAGGTAGTACGGTTCGAGTTGGCCGTTGCCGTTGGTGTTGAGCGGGTGCAGCGGCAACGTGTCGCGCACGTCCCGCAGGTCAATGAACTTGTTGATCTGCCCGTCGGAATCGCAGGTGATGTCCACCAGCGTCGCCTCCCGGGTCGGCCGTTCGTTGAGCCGGCTCACCGGCATGATCGGGAACAACTGGCCGAGCGCCCAGTGATCCAGCAGGGATTGGAACACGGAAAAGTTGCAGAGGTATTGATCGCCGAGGCTGTCTTCCAGCTTGCGGATTTCTTCCGGGATGTAGGCCTGGCCCTTGAAACTCGCCACCACGTCCTGGCTGATCTCCCAGTAAAGATTCTCGATCTTCGCCTTGTCCGGCAAATCCATCAGGCCCAGCGTGAACATGTGCTGCGCGTCATCGCGACGTTCCTGGGCGTCGTGATAGGCCTCGAGTTTGTTCAGCTTCGCGAGGTTTTTCTGAATGTCGAGCAGTTCGCGGACGATGGGCTGCTCGTTGTCGCCGTAAGTGAACTTGATGTCCGGATGCGTCTTGCCGATCGCCCCAAACACTTCCACGATCAACACGCTGTGATGCGCGACGATGGCGCGGCCGCTTTCGCTGATGATGTCCGGGTGCGGCACTTTCTCCGCGTTGCAGACATCGGCCACGTAATAAACGATGTCGTTTGTGTATTCCTGCAAGGAGTAGTTGGTCGAGCTGTCAAATGCCGACCGGCTGCCGTCGTAATCCACGCCCAGCCCGCCGCCCACGTCCAGGTATTCAATGTCGAAACCCATCTTGCGGAGTTTGGCGTAAAACCGCGTCGCCTCCTGCACCGCCCGTTTCACCGTCAAAATGTCCGGCACCTGCGAGCCGATGTGAAAATGGATCAGCTTCAGGCAATGGCCCAGCTTTTCGGCCTTGAGCAGTTCCGTCGCCGCCAACAGCTCCGCCGTGCTCAAGCCGAACTTGGCATTTTCGCCGCCGCTCTCGGCCCACTTGCCCGCGCCTTTACTTAACAACCGCGCGCGAATGCCGACCAGCGGCTCGACGCCCAGTTGCTTGGATACCGCGATGATCTGTCGCAGTTCCTCGAGCTTTTCCACGACCATGATGACCTTCTTGCCCAGCTTCGTGCCGAGCAAGGCCATCTTGATGAAGTCGCAATCCTTGTAGCCGTTGCAGATGATCAGGCTGCCCAACTGGTTTTGCAGCGCCAGGCCCGCGAACAACTCCGGCTTGCTCCCCACTTCCAGGCCGAAGTCGAACGGCTTGCCGGCGTCGAGAATCTCCTCTACCACCTCGCGCAGTTGATTCACCTTGATGGGAAACACCCCGCGATACTTGCCCTGATAGTTGAACTCGGTGATGGAGCTGCGGAACGCCAGGTTGATGGATTCAACGCGATGCCGCAGGATGTCCTGAAACCGGATCAGGACGGGGAACTTCAGCCCACGGCTCTTCGCCTCCTCAATCACATCCGTGATGTCCACCGCCGTGCCCGCTTCCTGCAAGGGTTTGGCGATGACATGGCCCGCGTCGTTGATGTCGAAATAATTCGCGCCCCAGCGGTGGACGTTGTAGAGGTTGCGCGCCGCCTGGGTGTCCCACGGCGGCGTGGCGTCAGAGGAATTGCTCATCGTGATTGCATCAAACCGAGCG
>JADLHS010000311.1 GCA_020848635.1 Limisphaerales bacterium | reverse complement strand
TGCCCTGGTCGCGCTGACATCCACCGCGATGGCCGAAGACAAGAAAACCGAAAAACCCAAGCCCTACCCGCTCGACAAGTGCATCGTTTCCGACGAAAAGCTTGGCGAGATGGGCAAGCCCTTCGTCTTCACCTACGAAGGCCAGGAAATCAAACTGTGCTGCAAATCCTGCCAGAAGGATTTCAAGAAAGACTCGTCGAAATACATCAAAAAGCTTGCCAGCGCGGAGAAATCTGGGAAAGCGAACAAGAAGTGATGCTGGAAAGCCAGTCACCGGTCAGCCGGTATGGCATAACTCAGATTACCATAATTGCATGAAACGGGCAGCCGCCATCGTCCTAAGCCTGATGTTCCTCTGGCTTCAGGCGATATCGTCTGCCCAAACGTCTTTCGTCCCGACCAAAGCGGTCCGCGCGTGTTGCGGCTGCAATCAGATGGATTGCTGTGTCACGCCCACAGCCACCGACCCCGAATCGGTGCCCGTGACCATTGTTCCGGCGCGATCACAAACCAACCTGTCGATCCCGGCCCCAACGCTCGTGGCGTGGACCTTGCCCATCACTGCGCCCGCCGCAATTTCCGCTTCCGCTTCCGCGCCGCTCCCGGCGCCGGGCGTGCCGTTCTTCACCCGGCACTGCGCCCGACTGATCTGATTCTTCCGACTCAAGCACCCGAAGTGTGTACCCCGCCGGTGTCTGGCGGCTCCGTGTATTGTTTTTTGGGAGGATTGTCAGCATGAAGAAAAATATTCTATTGAGTTTGCTTCTGGTGCTGCTACGCGTCGGCTGGAGCGCCGAACCCGCGGCAACCAACGTCGTGATCGTCACGCCGGAATTAGTGAATCAGCTTGCGGAGGAAATGCGCGAACACAACCCCGCGTTGCAGGCGGCCCGCGAACGCACCAATGCGGCCGCGGCGAACGCGGGTGCGGTGCGTACCTGGGAAGATCCCATGTTCATGCTCGGCGGCATGGTCGCCGATCAGGAGATGCGCGCCAATGATGGTGACATCTTGTACGGCGTGGAGCAGAAGTTGCCGCTCTTCGGCCGTCCGGGCCTCGCGCGCCAAGTTGCCCAGGCCGACTCTGACGTGGCGGTGTCGAAGGAAAACGCCGAATTCCAGGTTCGCCGCGTTGAATTGGCGGTGGCATTGTTCCGGACGGCGCTGGCCGACCGAACGATTCTGGTGGGTGAACAGGATTTACGCTGGCTCGACACTCTGGTCGCGGCACTGGAAGCCAGGTATCGCTCCGGAGCGGCATCGTTGGTTGAGTGGACCCAGGCGCAGAACGAGCGTTCCAAACGGACGACGCAATTGCAGACTGACCGGGAGCAACTCACACAGCAGCATGTGGTGCTCAACCGCCGGCTCGGTCGCAGCTTGATGCAGCATTGGCCCACGCTGGAACTCCCCGGCGTCGCCGAAGTCGTCCGCTTCAGCCCCGCGCTGCTGAACTTCGCGACCCGGTATGAACCACGACTCCACACGATGCGCGAAGAGGCGCGGGCCGCGCGCGCCATGGCCGATCTGACCCGCCGCGAGCGTCTCCCGGAGGTCAGCGCCGGCCTCGTGGCGCGCAATTATAGCGGTACCGGGGAATTCCGGCAGGGCGAGATTGTTCTGCGCGTCAGCCTGCCGTGGTTCAACCGGGGCAAGTATGGCAGCGCGACGAGGCGCGACGAGGCGCGAGCCAAAGCTGCTGAACTGGACGCCGTGGACTACGCGGCGGAATTGCGGGAGGAAGTTCACGGGCTGACGGTGAAAATCGCGGCGGCGCGGCGCGAGGCGCTGGTTTATCGCGATGAGATTATTCCGCGCAGCGAAACCGCGGTTGAAAGCGCGCGCGCGGCGTGGGAATCGGGCCGCGGCATGTTCCGGGATGTGCTCGAAGCCCAACGCATGCTCATTGACGCGCGCCTGATGAGCGCCCGCGCGGTGGCCGCCCAATACGAAATGCTGTCCGACCTCGTCCTGTGCTGCGGTCTCGGGGACTTGGAAGCTTTGAAAATGCTTGAAGACAAACTAAAAGCGGAACCGGGAGAAACCAAACCATGAAGACGAAATCCCTTTGGACATTGGCAGCCGCAGGCGCTGCCGTCGCGCTGATGGCTGGCCTGGTGAGCAGTTGTGACAGGCCGGGGGCACCGGCTTCGGCACTCGGCGCAAAGGCACGCCAAGTTCTCTACTACCAGAGCGCGATGCATCCGTGGATCAAGTCGGACGAGCCGGGACGATGCACAATCTGCGGCATGGAACTCACGCCCGTTTACGAGGGCCAGGCGGGTTTTGATGTGAGTAGCGATGTCATAACCCTCTCACCCAACTCGATTCGCGTGCTGAATGTCCAGACGATCGAAGCCAAGGTGCAGCCCCTCACCAAGACGCTCCGTGTTGCTGGCACGATCGACGACGATGATTCGCGCCATCGCGTGCTGTCGGCGTACGTGCCGGGACGCATCGAAAAGTTGCACGTTAGTTTCGTCGGCGCGGAAGTGAAGGCGGGCGAGCCGCTCGTGGAGTTCTACAGTCCAATGCTCCTCCAGACGGAGCGCGAGTTGCGAGCGGTGGCCGGTTCAACGAACTCAGACCTGCGGGCGGCGGTGGTCTCGCGGCTACGACAGATCGGGTTGACGCCAGAACAAATTGAGGCGATACCCGCCAAACCGGCGGATGCGTTGACGTCCCAAATCCTCGCGCCTATCAGCGGCACGGTGACGGAGAAGAAGATCTACGCCGGACAATATGTGCAGGAAGGCGAGAAGCTTTTCGAGATCGCGGACTTCGCCACGATGTGGTTTCAGTTCCGTGCTTACGAGCAAGACTTGTCGTGGATTCGCCTTGGGCAAAAAGTGGATGTTTCCACGCCGTCGCTGCCAGGTAAGGTTGTCGCGGGCGTGATCAAGTTCATTGATCCGAATCTTGACGAAGCGACGCGCGCAACCAAGGTGCGTGTCGAGTTGGAAAATCCGCTGGTCGCCGGCCGTCGCACGTTTTCGCACCGCCTCTACGCCGATGGGGTGGTGCATCTCGAAGCGCCGGAGGTCGTGGCAATTCCTCGCAGTGCCATCATCCAGACCGGGCCGCAAGCGGTCGCATTCGTGGATCGCGGTGGCGGCGGTTATGCGCGACGAGCGCTTCAGCTTGGGCGTCATGGCGATTCGCTCATTGAAGTGCTCGATGGTGTTGCGGCGGGGGATCAGGTCGTCGTGAATGGGAACCTATTGCTTGATGGCCAGGCGGAAATGAACCGCTCGTACGCCTCCGCTACCGAAATGCCTGCGGCAACCAACCCGCCAACGATTGGCCTGCCCGCCCTGACCGAGGCACAGCAAAAAGCGATGAGGGAATTTCTACAGTTGGCCGACGCAATCACGGCGTCACTGGCAGCGGACAATCTGGAGAAGTTCAACCTGCAAGCGGAACTGACGCACGATGCAGCGGCCAAACTGTTCACTGCTTTTGCCGGCAGCGATGCCTGGCTGGCCCTCGCCAAAGAAATTGAAGCGGCGTCGCATCTGATCCAAACCCACGACCTCAAGGAGGCGCGACGGGAATTTTATCCGTTCAGCACCGCGACTGTTGCCTTGGCGCAGGCGGCGCGACAGAGCAAAAGCAATTTACCAGGACTCAGAGTGTTTCGTTGCCCGATGGCGAAGGATGCTTTTGCGGGCGCGCCAAATCGCGCTGAGTGGATTCAACTCCAACCGGAAATCCACAACCCGTGGTTCGGCAAGGAGATGCTCGATTGCGGTTCGGAGGTGAAGCCGTGATCACGCGCATCATCGAGTGGAGTCTGAAGAACCGCTTCCTCGTGCTGTGCGGGGCGCTGATGCTCATCGCGCTCGGTGTGCGCGCGGTGTTCAAGACGCCGGTGGACGCGATTCCCGACCTCACCGAAAATCAGGTGCTCGTCTATGCCGACTGGATGGGCCGCAGCCCGCAGGAGGTCGAGGACCAGGTGACGTTCCCGCTCTCGACCGGCTTGCAAGGTCTCGCCGGCGTGAAGGATGTGCGCGCGACTTCGATGTTCGGTTTCTCGCTCATCACGATCATTTTCGAGGAGGGCGTGGACACTTACTTCGCGCGGACGCGCGTGTTGGAGCGATTGAATTATCTCCAGGCAAACATGCCCGAAGGTGTGAAGCCGCAGCTTGGTCCGGATGCGAGCGGTCTCGGTTGGGTCTATCAATACTATCTGCAAGTTGACCCCGCGAAAGCGCCCGGCGGTGGCTACGACCTAGGTAAATTGCGCGCGACGCAGGATTGGTTCGTGCGCTATCAACTCTC
>JADLHS010000679.1 GCA_020848635.1 Limisphaerales bacterium | reverse complement strand
TTTCTCTTCTCCAAGGGGTAGCCAGAAATGGCTGGATAATCCGTAGGTATTCTGGCTTTGGGCGCCAAAATTGCCCCCGCCGGTGCCCATTCCCAGGGAGTTGTCGGCGTTGCCGTTCCAGCCCGCGATGGGGCGGATATCCACCTGATTGGGCACAAAGGCGCCCCCCGAGGCCTGGCCGGCCCCCAGCCTCTGGGTTTGTCCGGCAAAATAACCCGACGGATTTACCCATTGGGTCGGTGTAAAACCGCCCGAATTCAGGTAGTTGACGTTGGTGATGTTGTCCAGGCCCACCAGCGGTCCGTTGGCTTCGGGCGAATCGTCGTAGAAGCGCACCCAGTTCAGCTTGACGTCCCAGTTGTGCAGGCGGTACTGCAAATCGCCGCCGAAGACGGTATGAGTATAGTTGGTACCGGCGTAGATGTTGCCACCGTCGCCGAAACGGCTGCCAAAGATCTCGTATTTCAGATCCTGGTCTTCGCCCGGCTCAAACTGACCCAGCAGTTGAGCGCCGAAGCCGGCGAAACGGGCCGGTCCATAGAGGTTGTTTTGCGACTGGCCGGCGTAGATGAACGGGTCCATACGCAGGGTATCGTAGTAGCCCAGGGTCAACCGGGTCTTGCTGGGTTTGTGTTCGTACCAGGCGTGGTCAAAGACCACCCGACTCCAGGGAGCGTTGTTCTGGCCACCCAGTCCCAGAGCCGTCTGGTTGGCCGTCCAGGGATTGGTCAAGTAAGGAGCGCTGGCTCCCCAGTAGGCGTCTATATTCTGATTGCCCTGGGCACTGAAACCAGCAATCTCCAGTCCGAACTCGTTATCCGCATCGATGCGATTCTTCAGTCCAAAACGGGCCACCGAGGTAAAGCCCACGCCGTTGACCAGGGCTCGACCGTTGCGATAGTCGACCACCGGCAGCACACCCTGCACCTGCGGCCGCAAAGGCGGGCCCAGGGCGGAACCCACCACTTGATTGTAGTTTTCGAACGGATTGCCTTTGACGCCGCCCCCGTTCCGGGAATAGTCGTTGTCCGGGTTGCCGTCGTTATGAAACGATTGGGTCAGGGCGCGCGTTTCAAAGCTGCCGTAGAAGGTGATGCGCTCCAGTTCGTTGACACGCGCGTCCAGGAGGCCGACGTTTTCCTCCAGATTGGTCACGCGCACGCCCAGGGCGGCCAGTTCTTCCTTGAGGGCCAGCGCCAGCTTGCGCACTTCCTCGAGCTGCTCTTTGGTGGCGAAGGTGGCGTTGGACTGCTCCATTTTGGCCAGCAGGCGGGCCACCACCATGGCCACTTCATAGCGGCTGGCGGCGCGGTCCCCTTTGAAGGTACCGTCCGGGTAGCCCTCCACCAGACCCTGAGCAGCCAGTTTGCGCAGAGCGTCGCTGGCCCAGTGTTCGGATTTGGCATCGGGAAAAAGTGGGGCGGCCAGCCCCAGAGTGGGGAGGATTCCCCAGAGAATCAGGGTTTTCTTCATCGTAAGCCTCTCGCTGGAACTTCCAGGGTTTGCACCGGCGCGACTTCGAGCGGGGCCGCAGCCCCCGACGGAACCCGCGCCGACAGGCACAACAAGCGCATCTCGCCCTGAGCGAACTCATGCAGCTCAAAGGTGCCGGGGGTGATGGAAAAGTAGCGAACCCAGCCGTTCAGGATCCATTCGTAGACAGAAGGGTTCTTCTGAGCCGCCCTGAGGGCGTTCTCAGGGGTTTGCTGCACCAGCAGCATGAGCCGGATGGGTTCATGAACCTCGGT
>JADLHS010000310.1 GCA_020848635.1 Limisphaerales bacterium | reverse complement strand
GCGAAGACATCACCTCGAACAGAAAGAACGCCGCAAATACCAGCACGAGAAAAAGCACGCCATACTTGATGGCCCGTTCGACATTGCGGTAGGCATCTATGCCGGGGAGAAAGGACACTCCAAACAGCGAACGTGCCGCCGAAGCTGGATTGAACCCGACGGCTGCGTCCTGATCGGTCCACTGTTGGGCATAATCACGACCGTAGTACGAAACCTGCCAAGTGGCTTCGAAGCCTTCGCTCGCGACTTTGCGCTCGGTCGGCACAAAGGCGCCGCGAAAACTCGGGTCGGGCCAGGGCGAGGCGAGTTTCACCGAATTCTGCGCGCCGACGGGCGCGAAGTTGATGCCGCTGCTGCCGTTGAGCGTCAATTCGAGTTGCCACGGGAGTGTCGCCAGCCTGTCGCGCAAGTCGCCCACGCTGGCATACATGCCCGATTTGAAACCCCTCAACTTGCTCCCGGGGGAGAGGGCGTGACGATTTGTTCCCCACTGCAATTGCAGCGTTTCCTTAACCCCGCGCAGGTCCGGAATGGCGAAGGTGATGAGCGCGTCGTCCCACAAGACGTTCTGCTCCTCAATCCTCAGGCGGCCAAAATCGGGCCGGGCAAATTGCCCCGACAGCGCGAGCTTGCCGGTGTACACCACGGCCTGATAAATCCCGCGGCGCAAACGGCTTGGCGTGATGTCACCGTTAATCGCCAGCGTCTCGGGCAGAAAGTAGGCATTGGCCACGGCGGTTTCAAACAGCTCCACTTTTTCAAGCTTACCCCCTGCCGCCGGTTGTTCCTTCCACGACTTGATGGCATAGCGATACGGTACGACTAGGACAGGGCCGATGATGCTTTGCTCCCTCCCCCAGCTGGATGTGATTTCGGTCACCGCCTCGTTCCGTCTGCCTAGTCGTTCCTGCAAAACGGAGCGGATCATGCCAAGCGGAATCAGCAGCAGCAGGATTAGCAGGGTGACGCCGGCCATCTTCAGCACTGTAGCGTGCCGTTTAAGCCATCCAGGAAAGCGGGCTCCTCGAAGTATGTTTGATTGGTTCATGGTGTTGACTCTGGTCGCTGCTGGTTTCAAATTCTGCTCACGCGCGGTGGGGTTCGAGTCTCGCGGCTGACGGGGAAAATTCATTACGGGTAGCCAGTGCAACAAGGTGTCGCTCCACTTCGTCAATGATCGAATCGGGTGTCGAAGTCCCGGCTGTAATGCCAACCGTTTGCGTCCGCACAAACCACTCCGCAAGGACATCCTCGGCCGTTTGCACATGATGCACCCGTGCACAGTAACGATGGGAGGTCGCCACCAACTCGTGCGTGTTGTTGCTGTGTGCTCCGCCGATGACGATGACGACGTCGCACTGCTGCGCGAGTTCCACCGCGGCATTCTGACGCTGCTTTGTCGGCTGGCAGACCGTATCCACAAAGCGCACTTCCGAAGCGGGGAAGCGCTCGCGCACCAACTGCACCAACTCGCGCACACGCTCGATGGGCTGCGTGGTCTGGGCCACGACGCCGAAGCGCGGACGTTCGCTCAGCTTGGTCACCGCTTCCGCCGACAACACGACCTCGAACGCGATGAGGTCTTCCGTCAGGCCCCGCACCTCCACATGATCGCGTTTGCCGATAATGACCGGGTGAAACCCTTCCATCACGAGTTTCGCCAGTGCGCGATGCGCGAGGTGAACGAGTGGACATGTGGCTTCGATCACGTTCAGTCCGCGCGTGCGCGCCTGATTCCGCGCGTGATCCGAAGCGCCGTGCGCCGTGACCATCACGTTGCGGGTCGCCACCTCTTCCGGTCGTCGCTGGAAGCGGATTCCCTGCACCCGCAATTCCGTCAACACGGTTTCATTGTGGACAAGATCACCCAGAACCGTCAACGGTTCGTGCCGAGCGGCATCGACGGCAAGCGCGATGGCATCGCGCACCCCGAAGCACATGCCTAAATGTTCGGCTCGGATAATTTTCATGATCGCCTCCTCTGTTTGCGTCCCGCGACCGTCATCACCCTGACGCCTGCCGGGTCGGGCAGCGGTAAATGAGCATTAGCACACTCGCTTTGCATTACAAAGCATGAGACTCAGGCGCAGAAAATCCGTTCAAAATAAATTGCGGGTGGGGTGGCCCTGGGCGGCTAAGCCCGCCGGCGGGCCAGTTGTTTGGCCAGGCGTAGCGCGGCAATCATGCTGGAGGGATTCGCAATGCCCTGACCGGCGATGTCGTACGCCGTGCCGTGATCGGGTGAAGTGCGGATGAACGGCAGGCCGAGCGTCCAGTTCACGCCAGTATCGAATGCCACCGCCTTCAGCGGGGCCAAACCCTGATCGTGATACATGGCGACCACGGCATCGTACTCGCCGCGCAGGGCGTAGTGAAACAGCGTATCCCCACTCAGCGGCCCGACGACGTCGAATTTCTTTAGCTGGGCCGCCAGTACTGTCGGCCCGATGACGGTTTGTTCTTCATCCCCCATCTGGCCGCCTTCCCCCGCGTGGGGATTCAGGCCGCACACTGCAATCCGTGCCCGCGGCAGGCCGAGGTCGCGACAGGCTTGCGCGGCCAGTTCGATGGCGAGCATGACTTTTTCCCGGGTGATGTGCGTGGCCACTTGTTTGAGTGGCACATGCGTGGTGACAAGCGCCACGCGCAACCAGCGCTCCCGCTCGTCCCGACCGAGCAACATCATCGCCGTGCGTGTTGCCCCGGCGAGCTGGGAGAGAAGTTCTGTCTGCCCGACAAACGCATGACCGGCGCGGACGATGGCCAGCTTGTTAACTGGCGCGGTGACGAGCGCAGCAAGTTCCTGGCGTAAACACCGTTCCGCCCCATCCTGCAACCACGCCACGGCCGCCCGCGCGGCGTTCGGCGACCCGTCGAACAGATGCTGCGGCAGCGGCTCCGCCAGCGGATTGGTGATGAACACCCGCCCCGCGCCGGATTTGTCATCGTAAGGTTGAATCTCCAAATTGAGCGCAAGCTTGTCCCTGATTCTGTTCGCATAACCACGGTCGCCAATCAACAAATAGCGAGTGTCATCCGCGGGGAGTTCGGCGGTGATCGCTTTGAGCGCAACCTCCGGGCTGATGCCGGTGACGTCTCCGAGGGTGATCCCAATCCAGTTAGTCATGAAACTTCGGCTCGTCGGGTGACGGGCTTAGAAATAGCGCACGTAGGTTTTCTTTTTCAGCCGGTCAATGTACTGTTTGCGCAGGCGGTTCTGTTCGTCGGTGAGCAGGCGGCGTTCGATTTCGGTGCGCACGTCAGCAAGCGGTTTTCGGTGCGCGCTCCGCTTATCTTCGACAAGCATGAGATAGATGGCTTCCGGCGTTTCAATGGTTTCGCTGAGCTCGCCGGGTTTGAGCGTGAACGCCGGCCCGGCCAGTTCCTGACGCAACACGCGGCGCTCAACCCAGCCCCAGTCGCCGCCCTCGTTGCGCTTCGACCCTTGGGAATACACGCTGGCCATTTCTGCAAACGCCGCGCCCTGCTTGATCTTGGAACTGATTTCGCCGGCCAGCGCCCGCGCGGTCTGCGCTTCGGCTTCCGTGGCTTTGTTCAACACAATCATGCGGAGCTTGACCTGGTCTTCCATCTTGAACTCATCCGGGTGATTGAGGTAATAAACCTCCAGTTTGTTCGGCGAGATGATGAGTTCCTGGTAAATGTTCTTGGCCTGAAGCTGCGAGATGATAAAACGATCGCGGGTTTGCTTTTTGAATTGCTCAAAGGTAACGCCGCGGGCTTGGAGGGTTTCGGTCAGCTTGGTGCGGTTGCCATTGAATTCCGATTGAATCCGCTCCTGCACCACCTCCGCAATGATGCTTTCGGGCATTTGGTAGCCCGAGGCCACATAGTCCCGCAGGATCAACTGTTGCTGCAGGGCCTTTTCCAGACTCTCCGCCAGCGCCTCGTTGATCTTCTGCTCGAACACCTCGGGCTGCCGCCGGTACTGCCGCTGCAATTCTCCCGCCACCAAAGCCACGCTGGATTCCACCTCGCCTTTGGTGATGACCGCATCATAGACCACCGCTTGTACGCCATTGACCAGTTCGGCGCGCAACGTTGAACCGAGTCCCCACACAGCGACCCAGGCGATTATGAAGCCACGGGAAATTCTTATCATGTAATCTAAGCGATGCTAGGCACGACTGATGGAGCGGTCAAGCGCCGGACTGCCCCAACCAGCAGCGCGCTCAAGTCCTCACCCTCCGCCGGCGAAGCAAGCACCTTCCCAACCGGCGGGGACTGTCTGCGTTTGATGCTTCAATTTTGCTTCTTGCATTTCCAATGGCCATGCAAGAACTCTCCGCCCTGATGGCATTCCACCACGCATCGAACGGCTGGGCCTGCTTTGAAATCCCGCAGCCTCACGCCGGTGTCCCTTGCAGTAAGTTCTCCACCTTGAGTATTGATGGGGCTGGATCAAAACGACGTAAGGTGTAACCTTGGAATTGCTTCAACTAGAAAACTGGTTACCGTTTGGGTCGTGAGTTCAACCGCAGAATCCATTGGTATCATCGCTGGCAATCGTTCGCTCCCGCTCCTGTTCGCTCAGCAAGCCCGCACGGCCGGGGTGAAGCGCATTGTCGCCGTTGCGTTCGAGGGCGAAACTGATCCCGCTATCGCCGGGCTCGTTGACGAAGTTGTCTGGATCAGGGTGGGTCAACTCACCAAAATGATTTCAGCGTTCACAGAACGCTCGGTACGGCAATGTGTTATGCTTGGACAGATCGCACCTAAGAATCTATACAATGTTCGTCCTGATCTCCGCGGTATGGCAGTGTTGTTCAAACTGAAGAAGCGGAACGCGCACACCATTTTCGGCGCAATTGCCAGTGAGTTAGGGAAAGACGGGGTTGAATTGATTGAGGCGACGCCTTGGTTGCGGCCACTGATGCCGGGTTCTGGGTTTCATCTTGGGCGAAAACTTTCCGCTGCCCAACGCGAAGATGTGGCGTTCGGTTTCAGTTTGGCGAAAGAGATTGCGCGGCTGGAAATCGGACAACTCGTTATAGTGAAGGAAGGTACGGTTTTGGCCGTGGAAGGATTTGAAGGTACGGATAAGTGTCTCATGCGCGGCGGCGAGCTTGCTGGAAAAGATGGCGGCGCGGTGGCGGTCAAAGTGGCGAAGCTGCACCATGACATGCGCTTTGATGTGCCGTGTCTTGGCCCGCAGACCTTGGAGACGTGCGCACAATCTGGTGTGGCTGTCCTGGCGGTGGAAGCGGGAAAAACCCTTTTGCTCGAAAAGGAAATGTGCGCGAAGCTGGCTGAACGGCAAAGAATCTCGGTAATTACTGCAGAATAGTCGGGGTTGAATGCAAACCTAATGTTCACTTATACAAAACAATACGATGTGATTGTCGTAGGTGCGGGTCACGCTGGCATCGAGGCCGCATTATCTGCTTCCCGCATGGGTTGCTCGGTCTTGTTGCTTACAACCAACGCTGACACAATTGGCCAAATGTCGTGCAATCCAGCTATCGGTGGGACGGCTAAAGGACATCTCGTAAGAGAAATTGACGCGCTCGGTGGCGAAATGGGTCGGAACGCGGACTACACCGGTCTCCAATTTCGAATGCTCAACACAAAGAAAGGGCCTGCGGTTTGGTCTCCAAGAGCTCAGTGTGATAAAAAGGCCTACCAATTTCGTTTGAAGTGGATTTGTGAGATGCAGCCTAATCTTGATGTCAAACAAGGGCACACGACGAGCATTATTTTTGAAAAGTCGTCTGCCTGTGGGGTCAGGACTTCAATTGGGGTTTGCTACCTGAGCAAAACGGTGATCATAACCACGGGGACATTTCTGCATGGATTGATGCACATCGGAAGCGAAAAGGAACCGGGTGGCAGGTCGGGTGAACAGGCGGCGGTCGGGCTATCTGCTTCGCTTCGGGAAGTCGGCATTGAACTTATGCGACTCAAGACCGGAACCCCACCTCGTTTATTGGCTCGATCAATCAACTTTTCACAACTTGAAGCGCAAGGCGGTGACACCCCGATCCCGTTTTTCAGTTTCTGGCCACATGATTCGTTCCACGTGGAACAAGTCACGAGTCATCTAATCCCTAACATGCGGTCGCGTGCGATTCCATCAGGGACAATCTTGGAAAGGGGGGGTGGTCAAAAGAACTGCTATATCACACGGACCACAGCCAAGACGCAGAAGATAATTAAGGATAACATTCACTTGTCCCCGCTTTATTCTGGCGAAATCGTCGGCGTTGGGCCGCGGTATTGCCCTTCGATTGAGGATAAAATCACCAGATTCAAGGACCGTGAAACCCATCAAATATTCCTGGAGCCCGAAGGCATCGCCACGGATGAGATTTACATTAATGGCCTTTCCACCAGTCTTCCGTTCGAAGTTCAGATCCAGTTGGTGAGATCCGTCATCGGATGTGAAAACGCCGAGATTATCCGACCGGCCTACGCCGTCGAGTATGATTTTGCTCCTCCGACGCAACTCCAGCCAACCCTTGAAGCCAAGGCGTGTGAGAATCTTTATCTGGCGGGTCAAATAAATGGAACTTCCGGATATGAGGAGGCCGCAGCTCAGGGGATCATGGCAGGTATTAACGCAGCCCTCAGATGC
>JADLHS010000678.1 GCA_020848635.1 Limisphaerales bacterium | reverse complement strand
TGACCGGCCGTTCCAGTGGGGGTCCAAGCGCACCGGGCCGGACCTGGCACGGGTGGGAGGGCGCTATTCCGACGAATGGCACCAGGACCACTTCCAGAACGCCAAGTCGGTCGTGCCGGAATCGGTGATGCCGCCCTATGGCTTCCTGTCGAACAACATCATCGACGGGAAGTACATCCAGGACGTGGTGGAGACCAACCGGATGGCGGGCGTGCCCTATACCGACGAGATGGTCGAGAACGCGATGGCCGATTTCACCGCCCAGGCCGATCCGAACGCCGACAGCTCCGGCCTGACGGACCGCTACACCTGGAAGGAGGAGAACGGCTCTGTCGTCCAGAGCTTCCCGAAGACGATCAACATCCGCAACTTCGACGGCCAGCCCGAACTGACCGAGATGGACGCGCTGATCGCCTATATCCAGGTGCTGGGCACGATGGTCGACTTCTCGACCTTCACCCCGGTGGCGAACCGGTAAGGGGGCTGCGATGGAGACCTATTCCTTCCTCCGCCACCTGGCCGACAGCTGGTTCCTGCTGGCGATGACGCTGGGGTTCCTGGGGCTCTGCGTCTGGGCCTTCCGGCCCGGCGCCCGCGCCGCGCACCAGGAGGTCGCCACCTCGATCTTCCGCAACGACGACCATCCTGCGGACGATCGCCCTGCCCAAACCCGTAAGGAGGCGTAAGGCCATGTGTGCCAAGCCAGTGAAGAAAGAGCCTCGGCAGGTGGAAACGACCGGCCACAGCTGGGACGGCATCGAGGAATTCAACAACCCGCTGCCGCGCTGGTGGCTCTGGGTGCTGTATGCGACCATCGTCTGGGGCATCGGCTATACCATCGCCTATCCGGCCTGGCCGCTGATCTCGAGCGCGACCCCGGGCCTTCTCGGGGCCAGCACCCGGGCGGATGTCGAGGTCGAGATCGCGGCGGTCGACAAGGCCAATGCGGCGATCAAGGACAAGCTGGTCGCGGCCGACCTGAACGCCATCGGCTCGGATCCCGAGCTAGCGGGCTATGCCGAACGCGCCGGGGCGGCGGTCTTCCGGCCCAACTGCGCCCAGTGCCACGGCTCCGGTGCCGCCGGATTCGAGGGCAAGGGCTATCCCAACCTCCTGGACGACGACTGGCTCTGGGGCGGCACGATGGAGGACATCCACCTGACCGTCACCCACGGCATCCGCAACACCACCGATGCGGACGCCCGCTATTCGGAAATGCCGAAGTTCGGCACCGACGGCATCCTGGACGAAACCCAGATCGCCCAGGTGGCGGAACATGTGCTGGCGATCTCGGGGCAGGATCATGACGCGGCGATGGCGGCGGAAGGCGCGACGATCTTCGCCGACAACTGCGCCGCCTGCCACATGGACGACGGCTCGGGCGACCGCTCGCAGGGTGCGCCCAGGCTGACCGACGCGATCTGGCTCTATGGCGGATCGCGCGACAAGATCATCGAGACGGTGACCAAGGCCCGCTTCGGCGTCATGCCGAACTGGAACCAGCGCCTGAGCGAAGACGAGATCCGCGCGGTGGCCTACTATGTCCACAGCCGTGGGGGTGGCGAGTGATCACGGGTAACGAGTGATCGGAAAGGGGGCCTTCGGGTCCCCTTTCTCTTTCCGGGCGCTTCAGCCCATCGAACTGCCGCGCACGGCCCGGTCCTTGGCGCGTCTGCGGTCGACCCCGTTGATCCAGATCACCAGGCCCAGGCCGGTGGCGATA
>JADLHS010000309.1 GCA_020848635.1 Limisphaerales bacterium | reverse complement strand
TGCCAGCGGAGGTCTTTGCGCTGGGGTTCGGTGTGGAGCGCTTCCATGCGGTTCACATGTGCCATCAGGTCGTCGTGATCGCGGTAAAAACCAATCGGGATCAGCTTGGATTCGCGTGCGACGGTCAGGCGCGCCATTTCGTGCAAGTCGTATTCGGGATGATATTGCACGCCCCAGAACTCGCCTTTCTTGTGCTTCACCGCAATGGCCTGGACGCCGGTCCAATCATTCGTGGCCAACCAATGGCTTCCGCGCGGCAACGACGTCACTTCATCCACGTGGCTGATAAATCCCTCAAACACCTCGGCCCGTCCGGCCATCATGGGGTGCTTTTTGCCCTGCGGGGTCAGGCGAATGCGGCGCGCCAGGCCCATTTCGCGGCCCTTCGGGTTGGCCTTGACGTCGCCTCCGGCCGCATAAGCCGCCATCTGGAGACCCCAGCAACTGCCGAATTGCGGGGTGCCGGCTTCGTAGCCGTGTTTGGCCAGTTCGATCTGACTCAGTACGCGCGGCTCCTTTTCATAGATGGTCGCGTTGCAACCCGTCCACAAAATGCCGGTGTAATCCTTGAGCGCGACGCCCGTGGGAATTTCTGAGCCGGGATCGCTCGGAAAAAAGAGATCGGCGTGGGCGCGGGGTAATTCGCGCTTGAGCATTTCGAGGTAAAGATCGGCGGCGAGTTTCATACCGGCCGCGGCGAGATCGTCACGACTCTTGCGGTCGTAGCCGTCCACGATCAGGAAATTCATTTTGGCACCGGTGACTTTTCGCATGGGCAATGGAATCAGGCTTCGAGTTCTTGCAGAATCTTACTCAGATCACGGAAATCGCGACAAACGGCGTCCGCCTTGGAGTTGGGGCCACCTCGATCCTTGGCGATCGGGACCAAGATCCCCCGGGCGCCGACAGCATGCGGGCCGGCAATATCTTTGGCCTCGCGGTCGCCGAGGTGAACAATCTCCGCCAGCGTGCAGCCGGTATTCTTGGCGACAGCGTGGAAGGCGCGCGGATCGGGCTTCGAATAACCCACTTCATCCGAGAACACGAAGTAGTCGAAATAGTGAAGCAGGCCGTAATGCTGCAGCAGCTCGCGCAAGGCCCGGCCCGGGCTGAAAATGGCGTCGGAGATGACGGCCAATTTGTATTTGCCCTTGATGCTTTCCAGGGCCTCGCCGACGCCCGGAAGGAGATCGGGTTTGACTTCGAGCTCCATGTCCTCGTGCAGGCGGACCAGTTCGGCCAGCTCGTTTTCGGGAAGTTTCCGTCCCAAACCTTGCAGCAGGACCCCGAGCCGGACGCGCACGGGCCAGGTCACATTCTGGCCGTACCAGACTTCGCGGAACGCGGCGTCGGTCGTGTCGTAGCAACGGTCAATCAGTTCGCGCGAGACGGGGGTGTGGCGTTCGAGGAATTGCTGGACGAGCTGGCGCCGCTGGATTGACTTGGGCGGCAAGCCCGCGGCGGCGCGCTTTGGTTCGTCCGAGTCGTCAATGAACACGGTATCCCACAAATCGAAAGAAACGGTTTTGATTGGCTTACCCATGATGACCTTTCTGACTTCGCGTATTGAAATTCAAATGTTTGAAAACTTCTGAGTCTGGACCGTGAACTATGTGCTCCCCCAGTGTCGCCCGGTTAAAGTGCGCGTCGTGGGTTCTCCGAAGCGCCGGGAGGATAAGCGAGGGCCGGAATGGATGTCATGCTTTTTTGTTGGACCCGGGGAGACGTTGATACTTTACCCGCCAAAAAAACCGAAATGATCCGCCAAATCCTGTACCAGTTCGACGGCAGCCGACCTCGGGCCGCAAACCAAAAGATTCTGCCTTGGCGGTGGAGGACATTGCCCACGTGCTCAATCACCAACCGCGCCGCTGCTTCAACGGGCGCACCGCCGGCGCTGGATCCGCCGCCCGCTTCGAATTAAGAATGCTGGACGGCGCGGCACTTATCCTTTCAATCCAACTCACAACAACTCAATATAATGAATATCATAAAGAACTTCATGATTCTCGGCCTCGCAGTCTTGCTCGCGTCCTGCGCCTCGATTGGCAAGCGAATGGCCCGTATCAGTCCCGGCATGACCAAACTGGAGGTTGTTCACATTCTGGGCAAGCCCAAGTCATCTAGCGGCAGCAGTGGTGTGGAGGTGTTACACTACACACAAGACGAGGGCTGGTGGAGAAACAGTTATTACTACGTGCGCTTCGTTGATGGCAAAGTCGACGCTTATGGGCTAGAAGGACGGGGGCCAGGGCGTTGTTGAGTCAAAGACCCTAGTCCGCACCTTCATACCGACCGAGCGGACATTGCCTTACCATCTCGTCGTGACCGTGCCGAATCCCCCTCGACGCTCGGCACAAGCCACCCAGCAAAGCTCCACTGTCTTCTCTGAATGACATAACACCCAACCTATGAAGCGGCAGTTCTTCCGCGAGCACCACAAGCGACAAGAAAAAAACCTGGCAAGAACCCAGCGGCTGCCCGGGTTCGGATTCCGGCAAAGGCAAACCAACCCGCGTTTGGGAGCGAGGATTAGTTTGTGAGTTGTCCAAAGGGACTCCGCGTGTTTACTTGCGACTACGCTACAATCCGCAAGTCGACAAAGAGCAACACAAAGAGCTTATGCGGAAATCCTTTGTCCAACACCTCCGGGCTAAACGCTTCCTCGTGCAAGGCTACAAATTCAAATTTATGCACAACCTTCAACATTTCGCTCAGGTAAACGACCTTTCCCTGGAAAAGGCGAAGGTGGTTTTTCCCTCAATTTCCGATATGGCCAATGGCAAACTTGAAATTGTTTTGCGCCGATTTACCAAATCACCCCTGGAGTTTATCCACGAGCTGGGGGCCGACGGCACGACGGTGGAAAAGATTGCGCGCGTGTGCGCGCCATGGGCAGGTGTGCTACAACCTGAATAACTATTGTTCCACTTGAGGTCGTTCGCCTTTTCCGCGTTCAGGCACCGGCCGCAACTCAATCCTCGTCGAATTTCCGCTGGAGCAACGCTTCGATCTCGGCGACCGCGGCGTGGCCAACCTTGCCTTCGGCATGCTCGGTCAGTTTGCTTCCGGGCCCGGTGGCGAGGTATCGTGGGCGCACTTTGACGCGCCGGCGAAGTGTTGGAGCGCTGGAGATTGTCAGGCCGGCGGCTACTTCGACTCCGGCGGTGACTTGGTGGCGGGAGAGGTAAATAATTCCTCCAGCGTGCGGAGGGGATTGAGCGGCAGCAGCAGGATTTTCGGGATGAAAACCGGTTCCAGCTTCGGCTCGGCGAGGCTGCCGGTGATTTTGTACTCAAACAGCTTCGCCACCGGCCAGAGCGCCACATTCATGAGGGGGCCGAGGATCGGCGTGTCCCGCAACGGCTCGGCGGTGACGCGCGCCTTGACCTGTCCGTCGAAATCCGCCGTACCGCGATACTGTAACCGCATGGTCGGCGCGCGCATTTCCAGATCGTCCGACCGGATCACGCTGCGGGCGATGATAAAATTGGCCGAGGCTTTCGCCACCCGGCTGTGACCGATGCCGGGCACAATGGCGTCGAGCGGTTTGGAGAGCACGCCGAAGATCGGAATATCCCAGATCAATCCGTCCCGCAGTTGCGCGTGGCCAAAGCCGTCCCACGAATGTATATCCTTGGTGTTGGCATCCGTGATGACGAGGTCTAGGTTGAACCGCCCGTCGAGATTCTTGGTCTCCGGGGCGAGGTCCGCCATGAGCAAGCGCAGGTTGGTGTTCGTCGTGTTCACGCTGAAGGTGAACTGCGCGCCGGGCGTTTCCGGGAAGATAAAGTGCGCCCAGCCCTGTCCCGTGCCGTCATAAAAGTCCGCCTGAACATTCGTTACCGTCAAGGTGTTGGTGAACCAATGCACGTGGGCCGAGATACGCGGCACCTTGAACTTCAGGCTAGCGAACGGGCCGGCCAACCCGTCGAACCGGATGTCCACGTCGTTGGGATCGCTCAGGGGAATATAACCTTCGAAACGCACCGTCGGCGCTTCGAGGAAATGGTACGGGGCCATGGCCGCCTCCACCACCGGACCGATGGCATGCGTCAACGGCCCGGGATCCACGGTGCTAAAGCCGTTGGTGAAGTAAACCCGCAGTGTGTTGAAGTCGGCCGTGATGCCGGCCGCCGCCACCGTTTGCGTGCCGCGCCACAACCGGGGTTCGATCGCCTCTAGCACAAGGTTCGTGTAATTGATCTCGGTCACCACCGCATCCGTGTTGAACGCGCGAAACGTGAAGTTCGTCAGTGCCACGCGACCACGAAAGCCGATGCGCTCAAAATCCTTCCCACGCCCCCAGACTTCGCCGGCAATGACCGGTGGCCCGGTGAACTGGCATAAATCCATCCCCTCTTGTTCCGCTGCGTTGAGCAGTGAGCGGGGGGCAGTCAGGTCAACCGTGCTGTAAATTTTCGAATAGAAATCCCCCGATACCTCATTCAGCGCGGGCGAAAGGCGGAGCAAGCCTTCGGGTCGGCCCAGACTGAAATCCGGCAACTGCCAGTAGCGATTCGTGCAGGTGAAGTGGCTGTGGACCCAGTTCGCCGCGATGCCTTGGAAAGCGACATTCGTCAGCGCGACTTCGCCCGCCAACCGCAAAGTCGGCCGCACCTCGCCGACCCAGTCCGGCGAATGGTTCGTCCAGGCTGGTAAAACCACCGTGCCCGCCCCCTGCAGGCGGGGCAGTTCGCCCACTGAAAACTGGGCGAACCAGTCCGGAGTCTTCTCCACCAGTAAAGAAACCAATTGCTTCACGTCGAAATCCGAAGCGGCGTTGAACGCAAGTTCCCGCGTGGCGGCATCCAGTTGCCCGGTGGCGGCGAGCGTCCCGTGATACAGACTGGCGTGCAACTGGGTGAGGGCCAAGGTGGGCGGACCCCATGATCCGGCGCAGACGATTTCCTCCGCATCCAGCCCGGACGCCTTCAACGCGCCCACCCCCGCGGACCATTCGATTTGATAGGGCAGCAGATTGGTCCAGCCCGCCAGCGCTGCGTCCGGCGCGAGGAGATTGGTCGCTGGGGTGAGGTCGCCGGTAAATTGAACACGGGCGCCGCGGGCCCAGCGGGTGATCGCCATGTCGGTGTCGAATTCAACGTGGGCCGATTGCGGGACCGGGTTCGTCACGGCGTGAACCCAGCGCGCTTTGAGCTGGGTTTGACCGACCGTGGCCCATGGGGTTGCGGCGGCGTTCGCCCGCAGAGTCGCAGTGCAGTCCACCAAATCCGGGTGCGTGACCAGGGAGAGCAGGCGCAACTGTAGGTTCAGGTTGGTGGTGTTGGCCCAGCGGGTTTGGGCGCTGGCGGCGTTGAGCGTGATTTCGACCCGCGACAGCTCGTTGGTGGCGGCGGCGAACAACCGCGAGGTAAAGTTGATGGTTTCCGCCTGGCCCCAGGGCGTGTCTGCCTGGGCGGCGTTCAGGTTAAAGCGGGCATTGAAACTCTGCAGGTTCCGCGCATCGCCTTCAAAGACGAGCCGCAGTTCCGGCGGCGCCGCGAACGAAATGGATTCCAACGTGTCAGCAAGCCGTTGCAACCGCTCGGGCCAACGGGCGTCCGGGGTCGCGCTCCGGCCCTTGAGAAATTCCCAGTCGCGAACCGCCGTCGCATTGCTGATGGTGGCGGAGACGAGAATGTCCGCCCCGGCGAAACGGGCGTGCAGATCGTCCAGCCGCCACTGATCTCCAGGCAGCAGGCGCAGCCGGGCCTCGATATTTTCGACCGTGAGCGCCCGCAGCGGCGCGTTGGAATTGGCGGGAATCCATTGGAGCAGCCCCCCGGACAGCCCAAGTGAGTCCACCTGCACCTGGCCCCGCAGCAATGGTTTCAGAAGGAGTTTGATCTGAACCTTTGCCGCCAGCAGTTGCGGCGCGGCGGGCTCATGCATGGAACCGAACCGGACGTTGTCCGCGACAAAACCCTCCGTCCAGTGCAGTTGCAGCCGCGCAAACTCAAGCGCCACGCCGCGCTCGCGGAGTTTGTTCACCAATGGACGTTTTACAAAATCCGGCAGTCCCACCTGGTTCAGATAGAGCAGCGAACCGAGTGCGACCAGAATGACGAGCCAGATCGAGATGCGGAAACGACGGAAGTAAATCCGGCACAGGCGCCAGAAGCCGCGGCGGGCGGGGGTCGCCATATCAAGGGACGTTTGCCGGCAAGGCCAGGCTGTAGAGCACCAGTTGATACAGCGCGAGGGAGGCTTCCAAGAACCAGGTCTGCCCGTCCAGTTTCACGGCCGCGTAGGGATAATTTTCCGGCGACATGCCCCCGAACTCGATCTGGTACTTCGCTCCGGTTTTCAATTCAAACGTGAGCGCCAACCCATTCGGGACAAAACCAAGGCGGGCACGGTTCTCATCGCCCCGCCCGACCCAGGCCGTGGCCGCCAGTTCTCCAAAGCGATGCGCGGTTTCCTCGATCGCCGCCATGCGCGCGCCGTCCAGAACCCCGGCCGACCCGGCCGCCAACACCCAAGTGTTGGTGCCGGCATGCAGCAACTCCCGGCGCCGGTCGCCCTGCTGCACGATGATCCGGGTCACATCGCCGACGGCGAAATGCCAGATCGGCCGCGCCCGTAACTGCCACGCCGCCGCAGGCAGATTCTGAAACTCAGCCAGCGCGACGGCATACACGGGATTTTCATCCGCGCGCCGGACAAAAATGTTTCCGGCATTCGTGCCGCCAAACGCGAATGCGGCCAGGACGACGTTGGTGGCTCCGTTGGTGTTCGACCCGGCCCCGCTCACGACGATTTGGCGAACGGGGTTGGTCAGGCCGTACGTGGGCAGATCGGGTTCCGTAATCGAATCCTTGAACTGAACGATTTCCAAACGGTTGAGAGCCGCGATCAGGTCGTCCACCAAGCCGGCGTCCACGGGCAGATCCTGGCCCACGATGCGCCAGCCGTTGCCGGCGTTCCGTTGCAAGGCAAACGACTCGGGGCCGCGGATCTCGATCTGCGCGACGTTGGTCGGCAGCGCCACGAGATGCAGTTCCCGAAACTGGTTGAACGTGCCCCGCCATGGGTCGAGCAGGTTGCGCGGTACCGTCACGATGGTGGGGAGGCCGGCCCGCCGGGCGAACACCTGCGTGCTGTCGTTGGTCGGGCTTTTGCCGAATTGCAGCCGGGCCACAACGTTCGTGCTCTTGGTCAGCGTCAGTTCCAACTCGGGCGTTTGCAGCCCGAACCCTTCGGCATCGGCCTTGGGATCATCGGTCACAAAACGCGTCACGCGCAGGGCGTGCAGTTTTTGCAGCGACTCATGGAGCCGCGGATTGTTGGCGCGGGCGGGGACCGGGCGGCTCAATTGCCAGAGCGCCCGCGCGGGATCGCGCAGCAACTCGAGCACCGAGCTGGCATTGGAAACGGTAATCTGGTCGAAGGCCAGCCCGTTCAAATTGATGAATGCTGTGTCGCGCCAGTCGTCCAGCTTGCGCGGCAGCGCCCGCCATATATCCACGTCCATGACATAGACCCCCTCGACCCCGACTACCTGGACATAGACCTGATCCCCGGGGGCGGTGCGGGCGCCAATCTTCAGCAGGCGCAGGCCGTTGTGTGTTTGCAGCGTGAGCGTGGCCGGCGGATTGACGAACCCGAATTCTTCGTCCGCGTTCCTCCGTTGCCGCACTTCGCTCGGCGGAATAATAGTGGCTGGCGTAAGATGCGCGAGGACCTCCAGCAAACCCTCGATGCTGGCGACCTGCGCCGGATACATGATCGGACTGGTGAGTTGCCAGACACCGTTGGTGCGTTCCGCCCGCATGGCCGACTGGTCCGCCAAAGTCACCTGCACGCTGGTAACGTCCTCCGCTTTGAAGTTGGAGAGCAACGGGACCGGCAGGATGACGGGGGGCGTATCCCATTTCTCGAGGCCGAAAATGACCGCGGCCAGTACCGCCGCCAAGCCGATCCAAGTCCAGGTGCCTTTTGAATTCATGCGGTGGGGGAGTTCAAATCCGGGCGGGCGGCTCGGATGGTGGTCCGGGATTGCATCGCAGGCGCCCTGGACATCAATCGGGAGTAGTCTTGGTGTTTCGGCATGGTCATTTTTGACGGCGCAGCCAGACGAGGCCGCCGAACAATAATACGCCACCGGGCAGCACCGCCAGCAGCAGCCATTGGATTTTTTTTAACTGCTCGGCGGTCAGCAGGACGCGAAATTCCGTAAACGTGCTCGGTCCAATACCGGTCGTTAGCTGGGGGCGATCCAACAACCAGTTGACGGCATACTCGGCAAAATCGGCGTTGGCAAACCGCTTGATCGGCTCGTTGGCGAGAAAGAGCGAATTGCCCACCACGATCATACGCGTTGAACTCCGTGCGGTCGCCACGCCCAGCGGAGTGCCCTGTTCCACGGCCACGGCCAGCGGATACCGGCGTTGCTTGCGGGTGGGATCGTCAATCAGGGTCGCGGTTTCTTCCGTGGCGATGAGAACCTCAACTTTCGGCGCATCGGCGGCTTTGTCTTTGGTCGTGGTCGGGCTGATCGGACGCGGCTGAATGAAATCCAGATTGTAGCCCAACAGCGCGCTGACGGCGGGATGCTTGGCGAAGGCGCCCACCACGATGTCCAGCGCTTCACCGCCCTTGGTTCGATACGCGGAATGCTCCGGATCTTGGACGACACTGCTGCCGACGAGAACGCCCCAGCGCGCCAGGAGAATTTTTTCCAAGCCTATCAATCGGTCGGGAAAGGCGTTGAAAAGCGCAAACAACCGTCCGCCTTCATTCAGATATTGATCAATCTTTTCCAAGGCGGGGTCCGGGATGGGGTCTCGCGGGCCGGGAATGATCAGGAGATTGCAATCCGCCGGCACTCCGTTGGTCCCGGTCAGGTAAAGCGGCTCCGGCTGGATATAATTGCGCTGGAGCAGCAACTTGAAGTTCAGATAGCCAATGACTTCATCCCCGCTGTCGAGATTGTGTTCGCGATGCCCTTGCAGGACGTAGGCCTTGAAAGGCTTGGGATTGGAAATCGCCAGCAGGCAGGAGGTGAACAGCTTCTCACCGTGAAACGCAGTCAGTTTGCGCTGGAACTCGAAATCCTTGCTGGTGGACGACTGCTCCAATTTGAAGTCGGCCAGCGCGTTGCCGTTCACCACTTTTTGCCGGCCGGCGCTGTCGAAGATGACAAAGTTCTTGTCGTTTTTTGGCTCGCTCTTTTCGGTGGCGTCCACTGCTTCCGGGAGTTTGTAATCCTTTTTGACCCGCTGCGCTTCGGCGGCGTCCCATCGGTAGTCCACCGTGCTGATCTGGAGGCGCGGATTAAGGTTCCGATATTCGTTCAGCAAGGCCAGGACATCGGAATAGAGCCGGTCTTCCTTGTCGTAATACAGGATCACCTTCACTTGGTTGGTGAGCGCGTTCAACACGCTGATGGTGCGCGGAGAAAGGTGGATCTGGGTCTGCTCGCTCAGGAATTGGCGGTGATAATAGCGGCTGCCCAGATAATTCACCATGACCACCACCGCGAAAACCACCGCCGTGCGTACCGCGGCGTCCAGGCCAAAGCGCCACTTGCGGTGCCGGGAGAAACTGGGTTTGGGGTGAGTCGCCATGTTATTTCCACCGCCGGCTTTCCACGACCCGCAAGGTCAGGAACAAGAAGAAAAACGTCAGGCTCAGGAAAAACACCACCGCCCGCGAATCCACCACGCCGCGCGCAAAATCATGCAGCTGGCGAAACAGGGCGAAGCAGGTCAGCACCTGGGCTTGCCAGTGCGTGCCGACCTCCAGGCGTTCGGGCAGAAAGGCGAGCGTGAACAAACCCACCCCCAGGGTCAGCGACACCATGGCGGCCACCATCTGGCTGCTCGTCAGCGCGGAAGCCAGACAGCCGAGGGACAAAAACAACGCGCCAACCAGGGCGATCCCCAAATACATTCCGCCAACGGTACCCGGTTCGAGTGCGCCGGATTGCCGCGCGTAATACTGCACGACGTAGAGGCAGGCAAGCATGGGCAGCCACATCACGAGATAAAACAGCCACGCGGCGGTGAACTTCGCGCTCACCACCTGCACATCGCTGACGGGAGTGGTCATGAGCGTTTCATAAGTGCCGGAATACTTTTCCAGCGCAAACAGGCGCATCGTAATCACCGGGGTTGCCAGCAGCAGGATGATCCAAAAAAACGGCGTGAGATAAAAAATCTCGGTGATGGGCATGGAGCTGGTTTCATTGCCAATATTTCGCAGCAGGACTACGAAACTCGTCCCGACCAGCAAAGTCGCGGCGGCGATGATCACGTACCCGGTCAGGGACACAAAATAAGTGGCCAACTCGCGGCGGGTGAGGGTGAAGAACACTTGCATCAGCCGTTCCTCCTGGCCGACTCAATTGAAAATACAAAACAATTTTGCCTTTTGCCTTTTGCCTTTTGCATTGGCTTCATGCCTCTTCTTCCTCCTTGGGCTTGGTAACCTGCATGTAGATATCCTCCAGCGAATTGCGGCTGCGCGTCAATTCCCGCAAGGCCCAACCCCGCTCCCGGACCAGCGCATCAATCTCCGGGCGCAGGTCGCACCGGTCGCGCGGGGTCAGGGCGCAGCGGTGGAACTCGCCCTCCGCCGGCGAAACTTCAAATGCTTCCACGCTCGCCATCGCCGCCCAGCACGCGTTGAGTTCCGCCACCGGCGCGGCAATCTCCGCAATCACCCGGCCCCGGCTCGCCATGAGGTTTTGCAGATTGTCCGGCGTGTCCGAGGCGAGAATCCGCCCCCCCAGCATGATCATCATGCGATTACACATCATTTCCGCTTCGGACAAAATGTGGGTCGAGATCAGCACCGTGTGCGAACCGGCGAGGCTCTTGATCAGTTGGCGAACGGAGCGGATCTGATGCGGATCAAGCCCGATGGTCGGCTCGTCCAGGATGATCAACTCCGGCTCGTGCACCAAGGCATCCGCCAGTCCGACGCGTTGTTTGTAACCCTTGGACAACTGGCCAATGATGCGCCCGCTCACTTCCGTGAGGCTGCACTGGGCCAGTACGGTATCCACCCGCGTGCGGGAACGGGCCCAGCTCAGCCCCTTGAGCCGCGCGCGGAACTTGAGGTATTCCCGCACGCGCATCTCGTTGTGCAGGGGATTATTCTCCGGCATGAACCCGATGCGGCGGCGGACTTCGCGCGAGTCGTAAAACACATCCCGCCCCGCAATCCGGGCCGTGCCGGACGTAGCCGGCAGGAAACCGGAAAGGATCCGCATGGTTG
>JADLHS010000308.1 GCA_020848635.1 Limisphaerales bacterium | reverse complement strand
ATGTGGCGAAGGCTCTCGGCGTGAGCGAAGCCGACGTGCTAGCCACGCTCGAAAAGGGTGAACTCAAAGGCAAAAAGATCGGCTCGACGTGGCGCGTGACTAAAGCGGCACTGGATGAGTTTTTGAAGTGAAAAAATATGAGGGTCTTCACCGCACATAGCTCTAAAGCACTGGCTATTTTGACGTGCATGATGGTCGCTTGCTCTCGGCAGCCATCTCAACGGTGGACACCACCCGAGCATCCAAGCCCGCGAGCAATCTTGGACGAATCAGAAGCGGATGCTGACGCCAAACGATATGAAAATGCGTTGGCAAAACACGTTTGGCACCATGAGAAGGCTCTGAAGATTGAACCCGCTCAGTACGGTATTCGGTTATCGTTCGCGCTAAGCGCATGGGTGAAATTGGGCGAGTTGTATCCTCCAGCTTTGGAGAAACTCAGAACCATTCGCGACAAAGATGAATTGGGCGTACGGGAAGGCGAAATACCTGAGCGACTCTTTCATGATCTTGCAGCAATAAACGAGCATCTGGGGCAAGATACTAAAACAACGCAACTGTTCGTTTGGTTGGATCAAAACAAGCCGGATTTCGCCAAATCAGTTTACTCGGTTGCCCAGCCGTCGCTAATCCGAGCAAAAAAAATAAATCTGTGCGGCAAGTATCTTGATCCAGAAGCCTCGTTCAAGCGCATGCTTGAGCTCTACAACCTTCACAAGAATATTGCCGCAACATCCGCTTCCAAACCCAGGAATCTTGAATTTGGCAGAAAGAGATTCGGCAACGATGCGGCCATTCTTGTTGCCTTGCTGAGCTTAAATAACCGAAGCGATGAAGCGGCCAAGATCGCTGCGGCCTCCGAGGCGGAGTTGGACGATCCAAAGTACAAGTCTGTATTAGCGCGTGCGAAAGATGGCGAAGTTCCTGAACCGTGGCCGTAGGTTGCCGAGTGCCTTCAATGCCTGAAGCCACAGCTCAAAAGAAATTCTCCTGCCCAGCGTGCGGCGCGGCGGCGGAATGGAATCCCGCCAGTCAGGTTCATGACTATCCCAACGGGATTGCCTCATCCTGCCTAGGGTTGCCGAGCTTGCGAGGCTACCCTGGGATACCGTCCCGATACGTTCCGCAACCCTTACGGAGTTGCATCAACGGTGAACCGAACGCTTCAACCCCGTTGGGGATGGTAAATTTATCCTGCGAATTACCCAGGGTAGCTCGCTCCTCGCAACCCTGGGCTGACTGCTCGAATCCCGTTGGGATTCACCCGGATGACAACTCAATCCGTTTCAAAGGAGTTGGAATTCATTCGGATGACCGCGCTACGAATCACCAGGAAGCTGGCACACCCAACCGTCGCTGTACTGGGTTTTACCCGCGCGACCACGCAACCAAATCCAATCCCAACGGGATTGGAATCATCCAGCCCAGCGTTGGCGCGCAGCGGCTATGCTGGGTAACCGTCCCGACAATTCATCAACTCTGAAGGAGTTGGATCACATGCCCCAATCGCTCGCCAAAATCCTCGTTCACACGGTTTTCTCCACCAAAGACCGCCGGCCGTTTCTCCGCGAGAAGTCGCTGCGAGAGGAATTGCATTGCTATCTGGGTGGCATCCTGGCGAATCACGAATGCCAGCCGCTGATCATAGGTGGGGTGGAAGATCATGTGCACCTCCTCTCGACGCTCGCCCGCACCTGCCAGGCATCCGAAATGGTCAAGGAAGTCAAACGCGGCTCATCGCTCTGGCTGAAGACAAGAGCCGCCGCGTTGAGTGATTTCGCATGGCAGAACGGCTACGGCATTTTCTCCATCGGGTTTTCGCAGGTCGAGGCGGTGAGGAATTACATCGCCGGACAGGAGGAGCATCATCGGACGGTCACGTTCCAAGAGGAGTTTCGGGAAATGTTGCGACGATATGAAATCAAATTCGACGAGCGATATGTTTGGGATTGATTCAACTCCTTCAGGGTTGGGGATAGCTTTGCGACGACCCCGGGTAGCCTCGCGGGCTCGGCAACCCGGGGCTGGAAGATGGAATCCCGTTGGGATTCTCGCTACAACCTCACGAGACTCATTCCATGCCTGACGCCACAGCCCAAAAGAAATTCTCCTGCCCGGCGTGCGGGGCGGCGGCGGAATGGAATCCCGCCAGGCAATCACTCATCTGCCCGTTCTGCGGCACGATTTCGCCAGCGCAGGTGGAACTGAACGCGGCGGGTGAGCAGGTCATTAAAGAACACGATCTGGTCACGGCCATTCGCGGCATTCCGGATGACAAGCGCGGGTGGCAGGCGAAGAAGACTTCGGTCAAATGCCAAAGCTGCCAGGCTATCTCCGTTTTCGATGCCGAGCGCGTCGGGCAACGCTGCGATTTCTGCGGTTCGGCGGCCCTCGTGCCGTACGAGGACATCAAGGAAGCGTTCCGGCCCGAGAGTTTGTTGCCGTTCAAGATCAGCGAGACGCAGGTGCGCGAGAGCATCCGTCAATGGTATGGCCGTCGTTGGTTCGCGCCGAACAAGCTCAAGAACGCCGCGCTGACCGACACGATCAAAGGACTCTACATCCCCTACTGGACATTTGACGCGCAGGTTCACGCAGATTGGACGGCGGAGTCCGGCTACTATTACTACGAGACGGAACATTACACCGACGCCAACGGCAAGTCGCAGACGCGGCAGGTGCAGAAGATCCGCTGGCAATGGTCATCCGGCAGCTTGGATCATTTCTTCGACGACGAACTCGTGCCCGCCTCGCGCGGCGTGCAGCCGGAATTGCTTCGCAAGGTTGAGCCGTTTCCCACCAAGGAACTCACACCCTACAACGCGGGGTTTCTTTCGGGCTGGGTGGTGGAGCGCTATCAGATTGATCTCGTGAACGCCGCCCAGCACGCCCGGGAAGTCATGGACGGCAAGATCACCGCGCTCTGCGCACAGGAAGTCCCCGGCGACACCCACCGCAATCTGGATGTGGACACGGATTACTCCCGGCAGACCTTTAAACACATCCTCACGCCGGTGTGGCTGCTGAGCTACAACTACGGCCCGCGCAGTTTCCAGGTGGTGATCAACGGCTTCACCGGCACCATTGCCGGTCAATATCCCAAGAGCTGGGTCAAAATCTTCTTCGCAATCCTGGGCCTCCTGGCGGTCATGGGCATGATTGCGCTGATTGCCAACCGACACTGATCGGGCGGTTGGTAACAAGCCGTGACAGGAAAGCCGGGGGCGGCGATTTCCGCTGCCCCGCTCAGGTCCGCAGGAGCTTCTTCGCGCCGCGAGCCTGGAAAACCTGATCCGCCAACACGCCAACCAACACCACCGTGCCCATGACGGCATAGTTAAGCGAGCTGTCGATCCCCAGCAGGTTCACCAGATTTTGGAGCACCTGGAGCAACGCCGTGCCGATGAGGATGCCAAGGATCGAACCTTCACCGCCGCGCAAACTGCACCCGCCCAGTACGGCCGCAGCGATGCCATACAGTTCGTAGAAGTTCCCGTGGGTTGAGGGCGAGACAGAGTTGGTGTAAAAGGCGAAGAGGATGCCTGAAATGCCGGTCAGCATTCCGGCGATGATGGAGCTGCTGGCGATGACGCGGCGCGTGTTGATGCCCGAGAAGCGTGCGGCTTCCTCGTTGCGCCCCACGGCCAGCAGGTACCGACCGTAAATGGAGCGGTGCAGTACGAACCACATGATGATGGCGAGGATGATGAGCAGCACGAACGGCATCGGCAGGCCCAACCATTTCCCTTTGGCCGCATTGCGAAAGAACTCGAAGCCCTCGGCGGCGCCAAAACCCTTCGTGTCGTCGTGAGCGATAAAGCGCGCTAACCCGCGATAAATCAGCAGGCCGCAGAGCGTGATAATGAAAGGCTGGATCTTCATCCGGGTGATAAGGGCGCCATGAATCCAGCCCAGCAGCATCGGCAACAGGACAGCCGCCGCCGCCGCCAACGTCCAGGGCCAGTGCCATTCGGTCAGGGCCATGGACAGCAACACGCCGCACAACGCGATCATGGAACCCACGGACAGATCAATGCCGCCCGTGATGATGACCAGGCCCAGGCCCAGGCTGAAAATCCCATACATGCCAATCTGATTGGCCGTGTTGGTCAGATTGACCGGGGAAATGAAATTGGGATTCAGGAGGGTTGTCACCGCGCATAGCACGAAGAGCAGAACCGAGATGCCGGTTTCCTTTTTCATCTACAATCGCGCCCTCAATCCGCAAACGCCGGACCCGCGGTGGAAATCTTTTTGCCCACCGCCAGTTGCATGATGTTCTCTTCGGTGCAATCACCGCGCGCCAGCACGCCGGAAATCTCACCTTCATGCATCACAACCACGCGGTCACTGATATTCAAAACCTCCTCCATGTCGCTGCTGATCATCAAAATCACGGTGCCGCGTTCCGCCAGTTCACGCATCAAGCGGTAAATCTCCGCCTTGGCCCCCACGTCAATCCCGCGCGTCGGTTCGTCGAGAATCATCACCTTGGGATTCATGGAAAGCCATTTGCCGAGCACGACCTTCTGCTGGTTGCCGCCGGAGAGATTCAGGACGCGCGTCTCGGCGCTGGGCGTCTTGATGCTCAACGATTGAATTTGTT
>JADLHS010000307.1 GCA_020848635.1 Limisphaerales bacterium | reverse complement strand
GAATTTGAAATGCGCGTCGTATTCCAGATGAGCGCGAACGATTCGGCGAGCCTGATTGATTCGCCGCAGGCCAACAACTTGGGCCTGCATCGCGCGATCTTGTTCAATGGCCAGGAGGGCTGGCTGGAAACGTTCCGGCCGTATGCGCTGCCGGATGAAGGCTGGTTGAAGGAAGCGGAACAACGGTTATCTCTGTTGCATACTTAATCCAAGCTCCGGGTTTATTGCTGAACCGAAAGTATGTTGGACAGACAGCAAGGCACAGGTCTGCTACGAAATGTACTGTATGACCACACATTCACAACTCAACGGTTCCGGTGTAGCTCTTCGGGTATTGGCAGTGTCTCTTGCGTGCGCCACCCTTTTTCTTCTCGACCGCATTATTCCTCCGCTGCTCGGCTCTGAACCCTCTCCTTTTCAAGATGCCACGCTTTACCTTTGGTTGCTGATACTGCGGGTTTTTGGGGATATTCCGGGAATTTCGTGGCTGGAATGGATTAGTTGGAAGAGGCTTTTTAGGAAAGGAGCAGATTGTTTGACGTGATGGCTGACCGGAGTCTTGGGGGGGGTAAAGCATTCCACCGCTTCGCGCCGGACTTCGCTCCGCTGCCGCTGCGCTGCGCCGGTCGAGAGATTTTGGTTGGCAAGGAGCGGGGGTGTGAGAGCGTTTTAGCCATGAGCATGGACAGTGAATTGCAGAAGCACTACGCGTTACTTTTAGGCATCGGGAGCCCCTGGGAGGTCGAGACGGTGGCTCTGAAGCTGGCGGAAAAGAAAGTGGAAATCGCATTGGCCTGGCAGTGGGGAAATGACGCCAAGTGTCCGGAGTGTGGACGGGCGTGTTCGATCCATGATAGCGCGCCGGAGCGGACTTGGCGGCATTTGGACACGATGCAATTCATGACCTTGATCCGGGCGCGAACGCCGCGGGCCAACTGTCCGGCGCACGGCGTTAAAACGCTGCAGGTTCCCTGGGCGGCACCGCAGGGACGCTTCACGTTGCTCTTTGAGCGCTTTGCGGTGGAGGTGCTTCTGGCCAGCGGCAGCGTCAGCCAGGCCTGCGAGTTGTTGGGGTTGAACTGGGACACGGCGCAGGAGATCATGCGCCGGGCGGTGGACCGCGGGTTGGAGCGGCGGCAACTGGAAGGATTGAAATATCTGGGGATGGACGAGAAGAGTTTCAAGCGAGGACAGTCCTACATCACGTTGCTGACGGATTTGGAACAATCCCGTGTGCTGGATGTGGTCCAGGAGCGAACGATCGAAGCGGCCGGGCAGTTGTGGGGCACGTTGAGCCCGGAGCAGAAACAAGCGGTGGAAGCCGTCGCGGTGGACATGTGGGAGCCCTTCATCAAGACGATTGAAGAACAGGTTCCCGAGGCGGACATCGTGCATGACAAATTTCACGTCAGCAAATATCTGGGCGAGGCGGGGGACAAGGTCCGGCGGACCGAACACAAGGAACTGATGGCCCAAGGAGATGAAACGCTCAAGGGCTCCCGCCAATTGTGGCTGTACAACCCTCAGAATTTCAGTGCGGAACAAGCCGACGAGTTCTCGGCGTTGAAGGATCTGCATTTGAAAGTAGCGCGGGCCTGGGCGGCCAAGGAACTATTCAGCAAGTTCTGGAACTACCAGGAGGAAGGATGGGCCCGACGATTTTTCAAAGACTGGTATGGCTGGGTGAGCCGCAGCCGGCTCAAGCCAGTGATCGAAGTGGCCCGGATGCTCAAGCGCCATCTGAAGAATCTACTGACCTATTTGCGTCACCACATCACCAATGCCGTGACCGAAGGATTGAACTCGAAAATCCAGAGCCTCAAGGCCGCCGCCCGAGGCTTCCGAAATTTCGCCAACTACCGAACTCGTATCCTCTTCTTCTGTGGAAAGCTCAATCTCTACCCACAATGATCCCCGAAGAAACCTTTTTGGATATTCGTGGATATTATTGCGCTCCCGTTGGCTCGGTTCGGCGGGTTCCTGCAAGAGGTGGCTGTTTGCTGTCTGCATCGCGCTACCTTTGAGTCTCGCGTTTGCATTTGTCACCCTTGCTCTTTTCTGGATTTCATGACGCCGGGCATCCGGGCAGTGTCCTTGATTGGTGATCTCGAGGTGGCCAAACCTGAAGATCCATCGGTGCAACCTGCGGAGCTCGGGGCAGTGTGCGGATGGCTTTCTGCGATTGAATCCACCACCGCAAACTTGCGTCAACAGTGGGGTTGCGCTAACTCTGACAGGCACATTCAATTTTATGACGACCAAAGCCAATGGAAATAATTACGACGCCCTCATTATCGGCGGCGGTCCGTCGGGCGCTTCGAGCGCGGCCATCCTCGCTGAGTACGGCCATCGCGTCCTCGTTCTCGAACGCGAGAAGTTCCCGCGCTATCACATCGGCGAGTCCATGATCCCGTTCACGTATCAGCCCATGGAACGGCTGGGCTTGATCCCGCTGATGAAATCGTCCGGGTTTGTGAAGAAATACAGCGTGGTGTTCATTTCGCCGAGTGGTCGGGCGAGCCAGCCGTTTTACTTTTTCAACCGTTACGACCGCGAGTCCGTGGCGCAAACCTGGCAGGTGCTCCGGG
>JADLHS010000306.1 GCA_020848635.1 Limisphaerales bacterium | reverse complement strand
TTGAACAAATTGTCATCCTTGATTTTGGCTCGCAGTACACGCAGGTAATCGCCCGGCGCATCCGGGAATGCAATGTGTACTCCACGATCCTGCCCTTCAACACGCCCGCCGACGAAATCGCCGCGCTGAAACCCAGCGGCATCATTCTGTCCGGCGGCCCGTCGTCGGTCTATGCCAAGAAGTCACCCTTGCCGGACAAGAATGTTTTCACCCTTGGCGTGCCTGTGTTGGGAATTTGTTATGGCGTGCAATTGCTCGCGCACTTTCTCGGCGGTAAAGTCGAGAAAGGTCTCAAGCGCGAATATGGCAAAGGCACGTTGCAGGTGAAGGATGGTCGCTGTCCGTTGTTCGCGAAACTGCCCGCGAGCTTACAGGTTTGGAATTCCCACGGCGACAAGCTCACCAAGTTGCCGCGCGGCTTCAAGCCGGTGGCGGTCACCGAGAACTCGGAATTCGCGGCGATCGAGAACCGCGCGCAGAAATTCTTCGGCCTGCAATTCCATCCGGAAGTCGCCCACACGCCGCGCGGGCGGGAGATTTTCAGCAACTTCGTCCACGGCATCTGCGGCTGTGGCAAGGACTGGACGATGCGCAACTATGCGGAACAAGCGGTCGAGGAAATCCGCGCGCAGGTCGGCACGGAACGCGTGCTTCTTGGGCTGAGCGGCGGCGTGGATTCCAGCGTGGCGGCGGCGCTGTTGCACAAGGCCATCGGCGATCAGCTGACCTGCATCTTCGTCAACAACGGGCTGCTCCGCGCCCGCGAGGCGGAAGTGGTGCAGGAGGTGTTTGGCCGCAACTTCAAGGTGAAACTGCAATACGAAAACGTCGCCTCCTTGTTCCTCAACAAACTCAAAGGCGTCACCGACCCGGAACGCAAGCGCAAGATCATCGGCAAAACGTTCATCGAAGTGTTCCAGGCGGCGACCAAGCGCGCCGGCAAAGCCAAGTTCCTCGCCCAAGGTACGCTTTACCCCGACGTCATCGAATCTGTGCCCATTGCGGGCAATCCGGCCGCCCTCATCAAGAGCCATCACAACGTTGGCGGGCTGCCCAAAAACATGAAGTTTGCACTGGTCGAGCCGTTGAAATGTTTGTTCAAAGACGAAGTGCGCCAGTTGGGGCTCGAACTGGGCCTCCCCAAGGAAATCGTCTGGCGCCAACCGTTCCCCGGCCCCGGCCTCGCCGTCCGCATTCTAGGTGAAGTCTCGCCGGCCCGTTGTGCGATACTCCGCAACGCCGACGCCATTGTCGTCGAGGAGATGAAATTGTCCGGCCTCTATTACAAGATTTGGCAGAGCTTTGCGGTGTTGCTACCGGTGCGCAGCGTGGGCGTGATGGGCGACGAGCGCACCTACGATTTCACCATCGCCATCCGCGCCGTTGAATCTCAGGATGGCATGACCGCCGACTGGGTGAAACTGCCCTACGACCTGCTCGAAAAACTCGCGAGCCGCATCATCAATGAAGTGAAGGGCGTGAATCGCTGTGTCTTCGACATCACCAGCAAGCCGCCCGGACCGATCGAGTGGGAATAAGACGGGAATTCTTTCAGCATGAATTTATTTGCGCGGTCACCGTGGAGCGGGCTCGCAATCCTTGTCGTTGGTTGCACTGTCGCGTTTGGCCAGACGAATCCTTCTTCGCCCAGCAACGCCTGCATTATTCCTGTGCCCCGCACCGACGAGCGCGGCACTAATCGCTATGTTCAACTCTGCCAGCGCGTCAAGGATTGCCAGGGTCAGGCCGAGGTGATTTTTCTCGGCGACTCCATTACGCAAGCCTGGGAAGGGGAGGGCAAGGAGGTTTGGACAAAATACTACGCACCCCGCCACGCGCTCAATCTGGGCATTGGCAGTGATCGCACGCAGCATGTTCTTTGGCGGCTGGACCACGGCCATCTCGCCGGTCTGAAGCCCAAAGTCGTGGTGGTTTTGATCGGCGTGAACAACATTCCGGACGAAACCTATACGCCAGGAATGGTACTGGCGGGAGTGACCGCGGTGGTGGAGAAACTCCGAAAAACACTCCCGGAGACAAAAATCCTTCTGCTGGGCATCTTTCCGTTCCACGAGGATTTCCATCCACAACGGGCCAAAGCCCTGCAGGTCAACCAGGCGCTTCACAAACTCGACGACGGCCAGTGGGTTCACTTCCTCGACTTTGGCTACCGGTTCATTCAGCCCGACGGAAAAATCTCGAAGGACATGATGCCCGATTTCGTCCACCTGACCCCAACCGGCTATCGGCTGTGGGCGGAAGCCATGGAGCCAAAACTGGCGGCGTTGCTGGGTGACCCGCCGGTGAAACCGTAAAGCGCAGCCGAGGGCGGGCTTCCGCTGTGGATTCAGTTTGCGATCAACTGAGGGGGAATCTGATATGCGCACACATTGCTCATTGCGCGCCGTCGTTCAAGCTTCAAGAATGGCGCGCCAGACCAATACGGGTCTTTCTACGTGTTTAGACAAACCACTCAGGGAGAATACGCACGATAGAATCTCCGTGGAAAGTTGCTCGTATTGGTGTCAGCAAAAATGAACGGGGAGGCATTGGTAAAAAGCGACACCCAATCCGTTTTGGCTGAGAGATTGGTTGAGACCTGCACAACGTAATTCGAGCCCGCCGTCCCCGTCACCGTGAATTGAAACTGTTTGTTCGCGCTGTAATTCGGCGAACCCAGCGTGGCAGCGATGACTGGGGTGAATACCGTCACGGTAGCGACTGAACTGGCATTGCTGCCGTAATCGGTACTGGCCACCACATCGTAGTGGCCGGCATCAGCTAAGGTGACTTTCGTCAGGGTTAAAAAGGAATTGGTGGCCCCGGTGATGCCCTCACCTTCTTTCCGCCATTGATAACGGAAAAGATTCAAAGGTGGCATCCCACAGGGATACGCCCACGCATATAAGGTCACATCGCTTCCCAGACTAACCGACGTACTGGATGGGTTCCGGGTGAAGAAAGGAGTCGAGCAAGGATAGCATCCCCCTAAAGGGATGCCAACACCCTGACCGTCCGGCCATGTGGAGAATCCGGGGGAGCCATGCGATACGATCGAATTGTGTGCGAAGCTGCCCGTGGTCACCGTGAACACCGGACTTGCTACTGCCGCGCATTGAGCCGCTGCGGCATTGTAACTTCCCATGGCAGTAGGAAAAAACCGAAGCTCCAGATAAACATTGGCGCCCGTGGGGACTCCGACCAATGTGATCGGGGTATTATTAATGCGACCCGGATAAACAGCCAAACTGCTGATCGCGTCACCCACGATGGTGGTCTGCAAGTTCATGTTGGCAGCATTCGTCCCCGCCATAAGCTGCATGGTCAACTGAGTCCAGCCACCGACAGGAATTGGAACACCCTTCAAATCAGTAATGAGGTGCAGCGCATCATTGCCCAGCATTATCTTCCCCTGGGTCATCGCACTGAGTGAGGTTCCCAAGATTGCCAGAATGAGAACAAATCGCCGCATAACTTTTCACCTGTTTCCGAATGAATTGCCAGACGGCAAATACGGATTTATCGACAACTCACCATCTTCCCTCTAGGTGGCGTCGTCAAGGAGGGTCCGGAGAAGTATAGCGGGATTAATCGAAGGTTATAAATAACTTTGCTTCCTGTGATGCGGCTGAGCGCAACAGGGAAGAAGCACAGTGAACCAAGCCGCTGGGGCAAATCCTCAATCCTGAATCACTGTCAGGTCATCCGCCGTAGCGACTATGCCTGCGCGATAGCGGAGGAATTCGTGCGCCTTTACACATCGCCGACACAGCCGCACTTCTATCGCTTCGCTTTTAGCAATGCCGCCACCAAGCCCTCCATCGTGTGCTGTTTCGCTTCGACAGCAGTTGACAAACCCAACGCCGCGATCGCCTTCGTGGTTTCCGGGCCGATGGAGGCGAGCTTCGTTTGTGGAAATTGCTTCAGCAGCGCGGGCAGGTTGAACCGCGCGTGGAAATGCTCCACCGTCGAGCCGCTCGTGAACGTGATCCAATCCGCGCCGGTCGCCAGCAGCTTGGGGCCGGCCTCGGTGGGGTCTTGGGTTTCGGCCACGGTGCGATAGACGGGAATGTCATCTACGATCGCGCCCAAGGCTTCGAGCGCCGCCGGCAGATCTGGATTCGCGACCTCGGCGCGGAGCAGGCAGATTTTCAGGTTCTCAATGGTCTCGAACGCCTCAAAGGCTTTGGCGATTTTCACACCGATCGCCTCCTCCGGCATCAGGTCCACTTGCAGATGCAGCTCGCGAAGCTTCGCCGCCGTGCCCGGCCCGACGGCGGCAATCCGCACGCCACCAATATCGCGCAGGTCCTTGAACGCCCGGAAGAAATACTCGAAGAAGGCGGTGACACCGTTGGCGCTGGTGAATACGAGCCAGTCGTAGGAATTCAATTCGAGCATCGCGTCCAGGAGATGCTGCGGCTGGCTCGGCACCGCGCGTCTGATGCAGGGAATCTCATCCACTTCCGCCCCGAGTTCAGCCAGGCGCGCGGTCAAATCGGTCGCCTGGGCCCGGGCGCGGGTGACAACCACGCGCTGGCCGAACAGCGGGCGCTGCTCAAACCAGTTTAGTTTCTTGCGGAGCTTCACGACCTCGCCAATGACGGTGAGCGCGGGCGGCGTGATGTGTTCTTTGGCCGCGAGTCTCTCAATGGTGCCGAGCGTGCCAACGATGGATTTCTGCCGGCCCAGCGTGCCCCATTGCACAATGGCCACGGGCGTCTCGGGTAACATGCCACGGGCCACCAAACCCTGCGTCAATTCGGGCAAATGCGTCACGCCCATCAAAATTACTTTCGTTCCTGAGATGCGAGCGATCTGATCGAAATCAAGTGAACTGCCCAGCTTTTCGTCCCCTTCGTGACCGGTGAATACGGTGAAATTTGACGTATGGTCGCGATGCGTAAGCGGGATCCCGGCGTAATTCGGCGCCGCCGTGATGGAGGACACCCCCGGCACGACCTCAAATGATATCTTTGCCGCCGCCAGAGCCTCCGCCTCTTCCCCGCCGCGACCGAAGATGTAAGGATCGCCGCCCTTGAGCCGAACGACGCATTTCCCCGCGCGCGCCTGCGCAATCATGAGCGCATTGAGTTCGACCTGCGAAACGTCCTGGCGTTTGCCGCGGGAAATGAGTTCACACTCCGCGCGTGCCAGCCGGAGCAATTCCGGGTTCACGAGCAGATCATAGATCACCACATCCGCGCGGCGGAGCAATTCCGCGCCGCGCAACGTCAACAAACCCGCATCGCCGGGTCCGGCGCCCACGAGATAAACTGTGCCTGTTTTCGACATCCGGCCCGGATGGTATCGTGGAGTTGCGATCAGGGCAAAACAAACGAGACCGATCAAGAGCGTAGGAGACCTCGACTGGATGTAGCCGCCGCCGTCAGGAGGCGGATGGGTGTGCGTCGAAAGGGGTCCGCCTCCTTACGTCGGCGGTTACGAAGTTTGGCTACGGAATTTTGCAGGAAACACTTTGCCTCGCCGTTCGCGATTCCCAGTGGCCGAAGCGGTCCTTCGGCAATGGTGTGTTGACCGGGTACACCTGATAGACCGTATTCTTGGAGTAGCCCCAGGCATCAATGAGGTTCGCGCGCGGGAAGATTTTGCGGACTTTCTTGCTTGTGCCGGGGTCGTTGACGATGACATCGCCATTCTTCGTGAAACCGACGCACACCACGAGATGCCCGCTTGGCTCAGGGCCTTTGCCGCGCAGCCGGTTGTAGCACAAGGACAGGCCGACCGGGATTCCGCGCGCGATGAAATCTTCCAGCTCGGAAACATCCCCCAAACGGGTGGTGTAGGCGCGCAACCCACTAAACGAACCCGCGTAGGCCATGTTGAAAACCCAGTTACCCGTCCCCCCCCATTCCGCATCGTAAACCCCCTGCACCACTGCGGGCACGTCCTGATCCAGGCCGGGGCGGCCCAAGCGCTGACTCCAGTACGCGAGCAGCATGGAAACAGTGGTGGGACTGCAAATCACACCGCCGTTTTCGTAAGCCATCTGCGAACGCTCCGGCACGTCAATCACGCGACCCCACGCGGCCCGATTCGGCGGCAACGGTACGGTAGCGGCCTTGCGATCCAGGAGCGAGAGGCTTAGGAATTTTAGCTTGGGCTGCTTGCTGCCGTCAGCGCCAAGCGTGATGCGTAATTGCACGCACTCCGCCGGGTGTTTCAGCCCCAAGGTGTCGGTGTCCACCTTGC
>JADLHS010000305.1 GCA_020848635.1 Limisphaerales bacterium | reverse complement strand
TCGGCCACTATCTGCTCAAGGAAGGCACCTACACCTTGATCGGGGCGGAGACGGCCCAGGGCTTGCCAAATAACCAGGTGTATTACGCCTTCATTCGCGGCGCGGGCAAGCAATACGGCGTGCCGTGGTTCGGCAATGCGAGCGTATTCAACCGCTGGGGTTACAAAACGTACGGCTCGGCCGGCGGGACTGGTGGGGAAACGCACGGACCGACCAAAGGCACGAGCCTGAGTTTGCTGAAGCGTCTCCTGTACTCGCATATACTCTACAACAGTGTCACCGTCGGCTTCGAGAGCGGCTGGTTTGATGGCGAGAAGCTTTCGCCGATCGGTCGCATCCAGCAATCGGCGCAACGCTGGGTGAAGGCGCACGGTCAACCCGGCGTGATGCTCACCCCCGTCGCGTTGCTCGTGGACTTTTATTCGGGATGGACCTTCCCCCGTCACCTTTATACGGACAAGGTCTATCGCGTTTGGGGCAATTTGCCGTATGAGGCGGGCGATTATTTCACCGACGCAGTGCTCGACATATTGTATCCGGGCTATCAGGACTCCTCTTACTTTCACGATGAATCCGGATTTCTTTCGCCCACGCCTTATGGCGACATGGCCGATTGCCTGCTGAGTGACGCGCCGCTGTGGATATTGGAACGATACGAGGCAATTATTGTGGCGGGCGAATTGCGTGGCGGACCGGAAATACAGCACAAACTCCAAGCCTACGCGGAACAGGGCGGGCACGTGGTCATTACGGCCGGGAACGTTGATAGGTTGCCCGGGGGCATCGCAGGCTGCACCAATGTGCTGCGAACTGCAACCGTGGCTTGTGGTCGCGGCAAAGTCACTTTCCTTGCGAGTCCTTTCGGCATCAAACTCGACGATTCGTCGGGCCAGAAGTTGCGCAGCCAAAACGACCAACCCCTCGCGAAGCCCTACACCCTGGAGCCGGAAGTGCGGCGCGAGCTGGCGGATGTGTTTCGCGCCAGACAACTCTTCGAGGTGCGCGGCGAAGGACTGAGCTTTGTTACCTGCCGCAAGCGCGCAGGCGAATTCACCGTCGGCATCGCCAACAACACCTGGCGCGAAAAAGCTTTTGGTTTGGTCTCGCATTGCGGGCAGATCGAATCGGTTCAGGAACTCCCGCTCGATCAGTCGGAACAAGGTGCCGTGGGCCAGACCCCGGAGTCGGTCGACCCGTCCGTGCTTGGTCACAACGGTGAGCACACCATTGCCGGAGGGGATGTCCGGATCTTCGCCGTCACGGTAAAGGAAAGTCACGTTGAAGAGATTGCGCCACTGACGCCCCCAGCCCGACATCGCAGCCTTCTGCCGTTGCGGAAGGCCCGGTTGATCAAAGAGGAAATCCTTTCCCGCCCCACGTTCTTCGAGCACTTCGACGGCGTATGCCTTGATTGGAGATATTTGCATGAGCGGGAAAGATCAACCCTCCAAGCGGAAGCTGGTTGGTTGAAACGCCAGCACCTGCGCATCGTCGTGGATTTGAGTTCGGGTGTGGATTTGTATCCCACGCTGCGGCTACTGGATAACGTGCCGGCCGATTATCAAGCCAGCATGGCGGCCATTTCCAACGTGCTGGCAAAAATGGAGATTATCGGCGCCCGTGACTTGATCCTGCCGCTGCATCGCCCTCCGGAGAATAATTTTACGGACGAGCAGGTTCAGGCGGGTTTCACCGCCACCCTGAAATCACTCGCCGGCGAAGCCGCAGCGCGGGGGATAACACTGCACCTTCGCATCACGCCGGGTAAACCACCCCGGTCTCTGGCCGATGGCCTGGCGTGGCTTGATCGGGTGGGAGTTGCCAATGTCAAACTGGCGGTGAGCGTAGCGCTGCTCGCCAAGAACCCGCCACCACCCGATACCGCGGCGCGATTGAAGGCCGCGCTCGGACTATGGCTGGTGAGTGGGTCACGAACTGACGTTGCCGGCACCACCTGGGATGTTCACGCGCCCATTAACACTTTCACCCCGGGGGCACTTGGGCCGTGTCTTGCGTTGGCCCCCGACGCTCCGATTTTGTTGGACGCCTTATACGACAATCCGGACGAAGAATATCTCGACGCGCGGGCGCTTGAAAATGTAATGAGTAAACTTGGTGGTTCAAAGTAGCCCAACAATTTTCCAGTTGGCCCAGCACCGGTCCTGCCTCACTTGTAAATCAAATACCGTTCCCGGCGCTGCTCAAAATCCACCCGATCCATCCGCCACATGGCACGAATCTCGTCGAGCGGTAGGTCGGCCTTGACCGCCGCAAGGGTGGCGCCGTGCAGGAGTAGGTTTTTCATCTTGTCGGGATTGAACTCCTTGGGATACCGCCGATATAACGTCCGGGCGATTTGCAGTCCCACATCCACCACGTTGCAGCGCTCACGGTCGTTGAGCATGATGTAAACGCCACCGCACGGCTGGCCTTTATATACGCTGGCGGTGGGGGTGAAGCGAATTGGCACGAACCCCACGCCCGGCAGCTCGGCACGATTGAGTTCCTCGGCCAGTTTCACGTCGTCAATGTACGGCGCGCCCACGAGTTCGAACGGCGTATCCGTTCCGCGGCCCACCGACAGTGCGCTCTCCAGCAGTCCGATGCCCGGATACAGGATGGCCTGTTTCAAGTTGCGCATGTTGGGGGAGGGGTTCGTCCACGGGAGTCCGGTTTCCTCGAGCCACGCGTCGCGGCGCCAGTCTTCAAGTTCGATCACGATGAGATTGGCCTTGGTCTTGCGCTCGACGTTGAACATCCGGGCCAGTTCGCCGATCGTCATGCCGTAGCGCAGCGGGATGGGATGGAAGCCGACGAAACTGGTTTTTTCGGTCAACACTGGCCCGTCAATCGTCAACCCGTTGATTGGGTTCACCCGGTCGAGCACGACGAAGGGAATGCCCGCTTCCGCCGCCGCTTCCATGCACAGTCCCATCGTTGAGGTGTAGGTGTAAAACCGGCAGCCCACGTCTTGAATATCAAACACCAGTGCGTCGAGCCCCTTCAACTGCTCCGTCGTCGGCTTGCGGCGGTCGCCGTAGAGGCTATACACCGGCAGGCCGGTCTTCTCATCCTTGCTGTCGCCCACGTTTTCGTCCAGCGCGCCGCGGATGCCATGTTCTGGGCTGAACAGCGCTGCGAGCGTCACGTCCGGCGCGGCCTTGAGCAGATCAATGGTCGCGTTGCGTTCGCGGTCCTGGCCGGTGTGATTCGTGACCAGCCCGAGGCGTTTGCCTTTCAGCGGCGCAAAATGGTGCTTCACCAACACGTCAATGCCGTTGAGCGTGTGGAGATTTAGCCGGGCGGTGGCGACGGCATTAGCGGCAGCGACGTTGGTGCTGGCCGGGAGGCGCGGCGAAAGCGCGCCTGGCACGTACGTGAAATTGAAATCCGCCACCGCTTCGGCGGCGAGCGTTCCCAGGCGGCCGCGCAACGCGCCGACGCTGCCTTTCTCCGTCGGATGATTCCGGTTCGCGAGAAAAATCACAAACGTCTTGGAGAACGGATCTATCCAGATCGAAGTGCCCGTCCATCCGGTGTGACCATACGAGCCAAGGGGGAACACCTTGCCACGCGGCCCGCTAAAGCCCGTGTCAATATCCCAGCCCAAGCCACGTCGGCCCGCGATGGCCTCCGGCGTCTGCACGCTCGTCATCAGATTCACGGTCTCCGGCTTGAAGATGCGCACCCCGTCGAGTTCGCCGCCGTTGAGCAGCATGCGCGCATAACGCGCCAGATCGCCCGCCGTGAAGAACAACCCCGCGTGACCCGCCACGCCACCCATGCGGCG
>JADLHS010000304.1 GCA_020848635.1 Limisphaerales bacterium | reverse complement strand
GGGTGGACTTAAACTCCAGGCGGAAGGTCACGACGTGCGTTACCGCAACGCCTGGATTAAGGAACTGGATTTGAAAGCGCCGCGCACTGATTTCTGAGATGGCTGGCACGATGAGGCACTCGAACGGCGCGGACTGGGTTGCATCCCTGAACCTCTTAGCAGCGGACACAAGTCCGCTCCATCTAGAAATCTGGAGAGCCAGAGCTCATTCACATCGGCTCCGGTTCAGGGGAACAAATCGTGCCTCTCGGCGGTTTGCTGCTTCAATGAATGTGCGCCTGGCATTTCTTTTCGGCTGCCGCGTCTTGCTCGCGCTGTTGGGGTTGGGCTTGTCGCTGGCCATCGCCGCCGCGCAACCGAACCGGGAGCTTTCCGCGGCCCTGGCAAAGGAAAATCTCGCCGCAGTGCGGGCGGCGGTTTCCGTCATCCGGCACGCGCTTGGGTCCAAGGCCGGCGAACCGGAGGTGGCGGACACCTATCTCCCCATTCCGAAAGCAGGCCGCTGGCTGACCGCCACCGAGGCGCGGGCCGGTTTCAAACCGGAATTTGGCCGCTTTGAAAAGCTCATCTGGTGGCGCGTCGGTCTCGACCCCACGACCCTGACGCAAGCCTTGCGCGCACCGGCTTCCTTCGCGGCTGGAAACGTTGCGGTCGCCCGGGCGAAGTTGGCGGGGGCGGACCAGAGCCGTGCGTACGCAGTAGCGGCGGGTGATTTTCTGCTGTGGGCGCAGGCGCAGGGCGGCCGCGGGGTCTATCCGTTTCCCGCCGCGCGTGGCGGCAAGGGCGGCAAACCGTTCGCAGTCGCAGAACGTTTTCTGGCCAAGGCCGAAACGGAGGGCCGGCTGGATCAATACGTTCAGCACGGATGGGTGATTAACGATGCCAACGACGGCGGTCTGCAATTCGACAACGGCGAATGCGGCGTGGCCATGTTCGAATTGTTCGAGCTGACGCGGGAGTCGAAATACCTGGCCTCTGCGCGGCAAGCTGCCGATTGGGCCCTCGCCCGGCCGCTGGTGGCGAATTGGAATTACAACAGCTTCAGCGTTTACCTCCTCGCCAAGGCGTATCAAGTCACGGCGGAGGAACGATATCTAATGGCCGCGAAGACGAAAGCGATCATTGGCGTGATGCCGGGCCAACTCACGGACGGGCCGCGGGCGGGCCGCTGGCTCGACCCACACAACGCCCGGCCCGCCTACCATTACATTATGCTCCGCGGCCTGGCGCAGCTAGCGGCGGTGATGCCGAAGAGTGACCCTGCGCGCGGTGAGATCATGCGCGCCATGCAATCGGGCCTTCGCGCGCGCAACGAAGATTACTTCAACCAGGGCGCGGCGAATAAGGACAAGGCGATGGAGACGCTGCTCCTGGTGAACCGCGCCTTTGCGGACGAGTCAGAATTCCTGCGGGCGGCGCTGGTCCCGGCGGCACTCGAGGCGTTGGGCAAATTGGTGTCGGAACAATCGCGCGCGGGCGGCCAGCCGCTGGGGTTTCGGGAGTGGGGCTTGTTTTTGGAGGAAGTGACCCGACAATCTCCCACCAATTTATGAAAGTTATGTTTCATTTTTCCTCCGCTCGTCTCGTCCAGCTCATTTTAGTTTCTGCCGCCTTTGATTTCAGCGCGCCTGCCGCCTCCGTCCCACAACGACTCTGGCAACCCAGCCGCGACGAAGTTTATCTCCAGGAAATCGGACACAAAGTAACGGCAAGGGCGCCGTTGACCTCGGTCGCGGTTTACCGAGGCAGCGTTTTCACCGGGTCGGCCACCGGCCTCCAGGAATTGCAGAGCAATGAGCTTGTCGAAGTGAGCGCGCTGCGCGAGCCGGTCAGCCGGCTCGTCACCGCGGGTGGAGCGCTGTGGGTCATCACGAGTCGCGGGTTGCATCGGTTTCAGAACGAGGTGTGGAAAAAGATTTCCGCCGAAGCGGTGAGTGATGTGTGCGAACACGGCGGCGAAGTGATGGCGGCAGGTGGCAGTCACCTGTGGCAGGTCAAAGGCGATGGGTTGGAACTGCTGACCGCATCGCCGAGTCCGTTCGGCATCACGCGGGTCGTCTCCTACGGCGAGACGGTTTATGTGCAGGGCCCGGGGCGGCTCACGATTCTTGATCGCAATCGGTTTGGCGCGCGTAACGTTTGGAACTGGCCCGTCGAAAAGGTCTGGGACTGGGGTGAATTGCCGTCCTTGAACACGCGCGATGTTTTGAGCCTCGGCAGCCAACTGTACATCGCCACCGATCGCGGGTTGGGCGTTCTGCGTGGCATGTCGCTTACCCAACTGTGCGGCGAACAAGGATTGTGCTACGAAGACACGACCTGCCTGGCACGCGGTTCTGGCGGCGATCTCTGGATCGGTACCACGCGTGGCGCGATTCGTCACACGGACGGCCAGTTTCATTACTTTGCTGGTCAGCGCTGGTTACCCGACGACCATGTGAATGCGATCGCGAGCAGCGACCGCACGGTTTTCATCGCCACCGACAAGGGTCTGGGCGTCATCGAATACGAGCCGTACACGTTGCTGAAGAAAGCGGCGTATTACGAGCGACACTTGGAGGAATGGGGGCAAAAGCGGCTAGGCCTCGTCCACAAACTGGAGTGGGACGCGAAGCTGAAGGAATATGTCCGCGAAGCCGGCGACAACGACGGCGGTTATTCGTGCGACTATCTCGCCGCCCAAGCCTATCGCTACGCCGTGACGAAGGACCCCGAAGCCCGGCGCGAAGCGGTCAACTCGTTCCACACCATCCGCTGGCTGGAAGCGATGACCGGCATCGAAGGCTTTCCCGCCCGCGCCGTCTGGGCGAAGCATGAGCGCGGTCATCAGGCCCAACACGGCTCCGGCGAGGCGGCCGCCGAGTGGCACGACACGAAGGACGGTTTGTTCGAGTGGAAGGGGGATACGTCGAGCGACGAGATCTGCGCACACTTTTACGCCGTCGCTCTTTTCTTGGAACTGGCGGCGCAAGGCGAAGAAATTCAACAGGCGAAAACGTTTCTGTCACGCGTGGCCCGACATCTGATGGACCACGGCTGGCAACTGATTGATCGGGATGGCAAACCGACGCGCTGGGGACGTTGGAATCCGGAGTATTTCAATGCGGCGGGGGAAGGCAACGCGGCGCGCGGGTTGAACGCGCTCGAAATCCTGTCGTTCATCAAAACTGCCGAGGTGCTGACGGGTGAAGCGCGGTTCGCGCAAGGTTACCAAGAACTGGTGAAGCTGGGCTATCCGGAATACACCTTGCGGCAGAAGTGTACGTTTCCGCCCGGTGACGTCTTGCAGTTCCTCGAGCACCTCGCGTTTCTCTGTTACCCGAACCTGTTGAAATTCGAAACGGATCCGATCCTGCGTTCGATCTACCGACGCAGTCTCGATCGCAGTTGGGAAATCGAACGCATCGAGCAGGTCCCCTGGTTCAACTTCATTTATGGCGCGTTGACCGGCAATGACTGCGAGGTCGAACCCGCCGCGGCTCATTTGCGCGAGTGGCCGCTCGATCTAGTGATCTACTCGTACCAGAATTCCCACCGCACCGACCTGCAAACGCCGCCCGGCTACGTCGCTTATTCTGGAGGCACACGGGCGTTTTCGCCGCGCGAACGCGAGCCGATGCTCTGGGACAACTGGACGATGAAAGCCGACGGCGGCACGGGTGGAAATGACGTGGTGCAACCGTCCGCTTGGTTGTTGGCGTATTGGATGGGCCGTTACCATGGGTTTCTCGAAGCGCCACGAACCACCGATCCGAAGCTCCTGAATGTCGAGCGGAATCGTGGCCGGAATCTGGGAGCAAAACCTTATGATGGACCGCCGCGACCGAATGGATTTTGAGAAGCGCGGATCCGTTCAGCGTCCCGACGGACGGCGTTGCTCTCGCTCCGCTTCAGCGGTCCGCTGCAGATTCGCGTAAAGGTTGCGGGCCCGGGTCACGCGCTCCAGCAATGCGTCGCCTTGCAGCGCGAGTTGCTTGCGGTAGCGATCTTTCTCCAGCTTTCCCTCCGCGTTGAGCTGCTTCGCATCGGCGACGATTTGTTCGATCTCGGCCAGACTCGCGAGCCGCTTGGCAATCAGCTCATCAACTCCGTCATACTTCCAGAAGCGCAGGCCGGCGCGCACAATGTATATCGGCGTGGTGTGGGCGCTGGTGCCGTCGCCGCCGCGGGCCCGGGCGGCAATCCAAGCGCCATGCCCGGCAGCCACTGTGAAGTCGAGTTGAACCTCCGGGTGTTTCGGATCCGATGATTCCGCCGCGCGAATCACCTCGCCGTGGCGGACGATTTCAAGTTTCACCGGTGCCATGCGCTGCGGGTCGCCCCAGGCGCGAGCGCGAACCCGGAGCTGGCGATCGGCCTTGAGTTGGAGTTCGTCGCCGGATAGGGCCTTGTCCACGCGGAATTCAATCATCGGCCCGCTGGTGGTGAAAGTGCGTCCGCGCCGGAAGGCCTCGAACCACGCATCGGCGGAGAAGCGCTGCTTCGCCAGATACGCGTAGGTGCGGACCTCGCCGATTGTTCCGCCCCACGGCACATCCGAGCCGGCGGACGCGGTGAGCTTGCAGCCGAGATTGAGGAAGTCGTAGTAGAGGTCGGTCCCGAGCTGGTTGAACTGGAGAATTTCGACGAAATCCACCTTTTGTCGCGGCACATTCAGGCTCATGTCGCGATGCACATGGAACAGGCCGGTGTTCACATGCGCGTAGCCGCTCAGGCCGCCCTGCGCGTGAACCGCGTCAAAGACTTCGTCGTAGAGGAAGTACCGCTCCGGGTCGCGGACCATGCTGGTGATGTTCATCGCCAACGTGTGGCCGATCTGATCGTGGGTACGCGGACATTCCTGTCCCGGCGAAAGAACATGTTCGCCATCCACCACCCGGTAGTCGGGACCGAAGCCGCGCTGCTCGAAATAGGTGCGGTAGATGTCACCCATCTTGACCACGTTGGCGAGGTGGATGTCCTCGGCTTGGACCCAAGCCATCAAATGGCGGGCGTCGGCGTCGGAGAGAATCCGGCAGTGGACATGATCGTCACCCGACCACCAGCCGTGCTGGCGCATGTCCGTCCAGCGCCGGGGACGGAACGTCCGCGCCACAGTTTCGCCGGAACGAACCGTAATATTCTCGAAGATGACTTCGTGTTCGACTCCCCGGCGCACGCCGATCTGCCATTCGCCGGGTGCGAGCGTCATGTCAAACGGCGCTGGCACGCACCAGAAAGAGTCGGCGAGCGGTCCGGGCAGATTGGCGTTGCGCGCGCCGCTGGCTTTGCCCTGCTTGTCAAACTGCGGCGCGAACTCAATGCCGTTGCCGGGTTGGCGCGACCCGCCATCGGTCCGCCACAGCAACCGCACCATTGCCGGTGCGGGCTGGCCGGTGTCATCGGAAAGCACGGTGAGTTTCAGCCGTCCCGGGGCTGGGGTTGTGACCTCAAGCGGCAGCCGAACGGGAGGCTGGTCCGGTCGCTTGAATTCAATGCCCAGCGTGGTGCGCCCGAAGGGGAGATGTTCCAAGCCAATAACGGCGTAATTGGTGCCGCTGGCCGGAACTTCCAGCGTGGCGAGGCTCGATTCGCCCGGTGGCAGTGACAAGTCGAACCCGGCCGTGCGGTAACTCAACCCTGCGCCGCCCGCCACCACTTCGAGCAACAACGCTCCCGTGTCGCCCGGCAATTCGATCGGGCCGCCGGGCGTGAACATCGGATGCGCGGCCGTCAGGTCCACGCGGACGAGGTGGGCGCAGGCGTTCACGTGTTCACGCAAGCGGCTGGAGGCGGCAGTGCCACGGCTGGCGGCGTCGCGGCGCGTTTCGTCGGTGTTCGCTTTGTCGAGTTGCTGCTGGGCCTCGCGCAGTTCGCGGTTGAGCGCCTCCATTTCAGTGCGTTTTGCTGTCCCGAATAAATACCAGTGATTGCGCGCGACCCGGCCGGCAAAATCAATGACGCCCGCAGGCAGGGACGTGGCAGGATCGGCGGACTGCGCCGAAGCCACGCAGCAGAAGGCGGCGAGGGTCGCAGCGAGCAAGGTCAGGGAGAAGTGGGGTGGAAGCTGGCGGTTCATGGAACGGGTTGAGTTAGGGACGCGGGCATGGGTTGGGATGGGCTGGGGGGCGGCGGCGAGGGAATCAGCGGGCGGGCAGTAGCGGCTACCGGCGCGGCAGGGTTCGCCACTGGCGGCTTCACGCACCGGAACTTGAACCATCGCGCCTCGTCCGGAGGCGGCGGAACCCGGCCCGCTTTGATTGAAATTTCCGTTGTCAGTTTGCAACCGTCGTGACCTTCGCTCTGGAGAGTGCCAAGGAGTTTGGCTTCCGGCCAGAGGCGGTCTTCCACCACGATCTCATCTTCCGCACGCAAGGTCGTCGGGGTCGGGGCGAAATAGAACAGCCGGAGTCGGTGATGGCCGGGGCCCGTTTGGTCGTTGGTCATGAGGTCCACTTCCGGATCGTAGAGAAGAGCGAGGGGCAGTTCGTGCCCGGCCACGCGCAACTTCACCTGTCCGGACAACCGGGCTGCCAGCGGCTTGAGGTAGGCTTCCAGTTCCGACCGCGTGATGCGTCCGTTGGGGTTGGCGTCCATCGTCTGGCGTTCGCGAGCAGACCATTCTTCGAAGAAAGTCAGGTCCACCGTGAGGTCCAGATGTCGGGCGCCGACGGTCAGCTGAACGCAATGCTGGACATAATTGGTGAACAAGTCATGGGCCGCGACGGATTGCCACCCGCCAATCACTCCGCCGGCGAGCAGCAGCCGGATCAGGCACGCCATGCTTCGACGACGGGGTAAATTCGGGTGGATGTGGCTCATGCGACACGCGCGTGGCGGACTTTCTATCGCCTGCGCGTCGGGATGGCAATGGGCAAAAAGCGCGATGGCGGGCCACCCGGATCTTGATCAACGTCGGCCATGGGCAATTCAATCCTCCAGCGGACTCAGGATGGGAGCACTAGTGGCTCGGGAACCGGCGGAATTTTGCCGTTTGATCAACGAACTGAATTTTCCGATGGCTGCCGCCCGGCTGCGAACGTGCAGCTTTTCATAGATCCGACGGATGTAGGTGGCAACGGTGGGACCGCTGATGGCGAGGAGGTCGGCAATTTCCTTGTTCACATAGCCCTCGGCCAGAAAATGCAGCACTTCGAGTTCGCGCGGGGACAGCGATTCCAATTCAACGGTGGAAGTCGGGGGCGGCGCGCCGAAGAACTGCACCACTTTCCGGGCGATCGAGCTGCTCATCGGCGAACCTCCCCGATGCACCTCCTCGAGCGCCGCTTTCAGTTCCTCGCGATCCAGCCGCTTGAGCAGATAGCCGGTGGCGCCCGCCGCGAGCGCATCGAAAATGTGCTCAGTGTCGCCATAGACCGTGACCATGACGAATTGCGTGCTTGGCAACTGCGGCTTCAACTGGCGGACGCATTCGATTCCGTTCATTTCGGGCAGGTTGATATCCGTCAAGACCACGTCGGGCGCCACCCCGGGCAACGCGGCCAGTGCCGCTTCGGCGTCGGCGTATTGCGCCACGCAACGGAAGCCGGCCAGATTGTCAATCCAGCCGGCAACGATTCCGCGCGTCGCGGGGTCGTCTTCCAGAATAGCAACCGCTATGGCCATGGCCGGTAGTTTATCAATTGGATCGGAAGGTGGCATGTCGTCTAATCAAATGACAGTCGAGGGGCTTGGAGGTTTTGCGGATCGAATTTGCGTCTCGTCCAGCGGCACGGAGAAAACGATGCGGGTGCCGTGCCCCGGGGTGGATTCGAGGGTCACCCGACCGCCAAGGGATTCAATTCGCTCTCGCACGCCAGCCAGACCCTGCCGGTGACGACCGGACGGCCCCACAGCCGGGGTGGGGATCGCCGGCACGGAAAAACCACGCCCATTGTCTTGGATTGTCAGGTCAAATCCGGCCGGCTGGGGCTCCAGGCGCAGATGGACTTCGGTAGCATTGGCGTGTTTGACCACATTGTGCAGGGCCTCTTTGGTTGCGAGGAACACATTATGGCGCAAGCCCGACGGCAAGGACCAGGCCGGGAGCTGCAGGCGGACGTGAATGCGGGTGCGGATGCCGGCCGCCCCTAGAAACTCCTCCGTGAAGGCCGTGAGATAATTGATAAGGCTTTCGATCGTGTCGTGGCGCGGATTCACCGCCCAGACGATCTCGTCGAGGGTTTCGGTCAATGTGATGGCGATGCGACGGATGCGGCCCGTGTCTTTCCACGCCGGATGGTCGGGCGCCAATTTACCCAGCACCGTCTGGCTCAACAGATTCATGTGCGTCAGGCTGGCCCCCAGATCGTCGTGAATGTCCTGGGCGATGCGGACCCGTTCGCGTTCGAGCCAGCGGTGATGTTCGGAGCGTTTCAGCCGCACCGCGGCCCGTCGGTGGACCAGGAACCACACGCTGGCGGCGACGGCAGCCACCGAAAGTAGAGTCAACGGCAGCACAAATGAGGAACGTTTCCAGAGCGGCGGCGGTATCAGGATGGTGAGGGCCAGCTCCGAGCCGATCGGTTCGCCGAAGGGAGTGACGGTCTTCACGCGGAAGACATATTCGCCGGGTGGCAACGGGCCAAAGGTGGCCCGGCTGCGCTCGCCGATGCCCACGGAGTAGGTTTCGCGCCATTCCAAGCGGAGCGTTTCGCCCGCGCGCGCGCGCTTGCCCAAGGGCAAATCCGCCTGCCAGGTGGCGGACATGCGCACGTCATCATCCTGAATCACGAGTGCATGCCCGGTTGCGGGCGGCGGCAGCCTCTGGATCTGCGCCATATTCCGGCCAAAGCCGCTGCGTTGCCAGTAGCGCGGGGTCCCATCCGGCCGATCCAAGTTTTCGCCTTCCTCAAAATGCGAGTCGGGCCAGATATTCTCCGCCTGACCGGTGGCATTCTGGTGCAAAACCCTGAAGTCCGTAATCGCCGCGCTGCCAAGCACTGTCCAGTTCTCGGCCGTTAGCAACACCTGCAGCCGCTCCGCGCCCAAAGGGAGAACCATGGACTCGCGCCGGAGTCGGAATTCCGCATGCTCCAACTCCTTGCGCCACCCGGCCGATTCCCCGCCCATGCTGAATCGTTGATGGGAGAGGATGCGATTGGAGGCGTCGTGAATCACCACCATCAGTTGCATCTCGGCACGTTGCATCTGGCCACCCGCTTCCTGCCACTCGGTGTCGGCGCCGTCCAATTTGCGCAGCAGCCGGATGGGTTGATTCGACGCGGAATCAACCGGTGCAAAGCTGATTTCAAGCCGCGCGGGTTTGGGGAGCCGCAGCGTCATGGTCCCGCTGTTGTTGGTGGTCCACGGACCCGGGACAATCAGCCCGCCGACTCGTACGAGCACAATCTTGCTGAGCGGAGCGTTCGTGTCGGCCAGCCCCGACAACCCTGCTCCCATCAGTGTGAGACACTGAGTCAGAATCCACCAGTGAAGCCGAGGTGATTTGTGCGAAACCATTGCCGCTGATCAACTGTGCGGCGAAGGCGAAGACCAAGCAAGCTCCATCATGACGTTGCGCGCCAACCAGCCCAGTCAACCGGAGGTGCAAGCGGGTCCTGGAAGCTGGGGAGGGAGGTTGGAAGTGGTTTCGGAGGCCCATCGTCGGGTACTTACCGGATGTTTGCAAAATAAATCAAGGCCCGGGGAAGAAATACCTTGCAAAAATTTGGGCCGGGCAGGATAAACGACTGCGTTGGGAAAAACCAATCAGAACCAAGTCGTTTATGAAAACCCTGCCCTTATCCGTAATATCAATTCTCAGTTCAGCCTTGTTCATCGTTCCGAGTTCATTCGGCCAAACCCTTTACTCCGATAATTTTGACGTGGACTCCACAGCAAATTGGACCATCAATGGAGGTCCGAGCGATGAAGCCGCCAACTTTTACTTTGACTACAGCACGGTGGGCATTCCATCAGCACCGAATTCGGGTGGAAGCACGCGTGGGGTGAAATTACAGGCCAATCAGTCATCAGGTATTTTTGGAGGGGTTAGCGTTTCCCCCGTTGGCCAGTCGTTTTCCGGCAACTATCAACTGCGTTTGGACATGTGGCTGAGCTACAATGGTCCGGCTCCCGTTGGTGGCAGTGGGTCCACCCAAGTCGGGGGCGCGGGGTTCGGGACTGCCGGAACAACTGCCCAGTGGCCCGGCGGCACGCAGGATAGCGTCTGGTTCGCTGCCACGGGCGATGGCAACTCGTCTTCAGACTACCGTGCTTATTCTTCGGTTGCGCCGACAAGCTACGCCGATACCAGTGGTGTTTATGCCGCGGGAAATCTGGCTGGTTCGCGCAACGGATCGCATGCGTATTATGCCGGCTTCGGGAATGTTGCCGCCCCGGCGGCCCAACTGGCTCTGTTCTCCCAGCAAACGGGCAACACTGGAGTCGGTTCGTTGGGCTGGGCTTGGCATGACGTGAGCATCCTCAAAACGGGCAACACCATCACTTGGTCAATTGACGGTTTGCTCATTGCCACCGTGGACGCCAGCACGGCGACACTCGGTGGGGGGAATATTTTATTGACGTACTCGGACACTAACACCGGCAGCTCAACCGATCCCGAGGACGCGAATCTGCTGTTTGGCTTGTATGATAACGTACGGGTATCGCTGGTTCCCGAGCCGTCCATTGGGGCGATGATGGGAGTTGGCTTGACCGTTTTGGCCGGGTTTGCACGCAACCGCAGAGTTTAATCACAAGAAACAAATTCAACCCTAATATTGAAAGCTACAGTCTGACATCATGAAAAAATCCTCCTCCATTGTAATTGTATTGTTTGCCGCAACGGCAGCTCTGGTCCAACCCCAAAACGTTTCGGCGACCCTCCTGGCTGGCTGGGATTTTGCCGGACTCCCCGATGCTACAAACGGAACCCCCGCAATCATTTCCTCTACCGTTGGGACTGCGTCGCTTGATGTGTCCGCCTTTGGGCTGGGAAGTAATCCGCAAGGATATCAACCAGAAAGAACTGCATTTGGTGGCAACGCGCTGAACGCTTTCATCGGTGGCGATCCCACTGCCGGCATGGCCTTGGCGCTCGCCAATATGTCCGCTAACGGCAAGTCGCTGACACTCAGTCTGAGCACAGCGGGATATCAGGACCTGGTCGTTTCCTTTGCCACCCGTGGAACCTCAACCGGCTTTGACACCCATGCGTGGTCTTGGAGTTCGGATGGTGTGAACTACACCCCCCTGTCAAATATTGCCGCCAACAAGACGGCAACTTGGTTGCTGGAAACTGTGGATTTTTCCGCCGTCACCGGTATTGAGAATGTCTCGGCCGCGTATTTGCGGCTTACGGTAAGTGGCAACACCAGCAGCTCTGGCAATAATCGCTTGGAAAATATTCAGATCAATGCGGTGGCCGTTCCTGAACCCAGTTCGCTTGCGCTGCTTGCCGGCTTTGGCTTGCTTGCGCTGAATCGTATCCGCCGGCAGTAAGTCAGCTTTCCGAAACAGGGGCGTGGCGCAAGCCACGCCTTTTTTGATTTGTGCATTCGACTCGCCGCCGCAAAGCATGGGCGTGGCGGTAGGCAACCTTGTTGGTTAATGTACCGCCAGCAGTTCGCGGGTTTTTGCCCGGAGGTCGCCGCTGCGCACCAAACTTTCTCCGACCAGAATTGCACCCGCGCCGCATTTCGCCAACCGCTCAACATCGGCACGCGTGTGAATCCCGCTTTCGGCCACCAGGAGCGACGAGTGCCGGCTGACGGGTGACGAGAAAAGCTGCGCGGCCAAACGTTCCGTCGTAGCGAGCTCCACTTTGAAGGTCTTCAAATCCCGGTTATTCACGCCGATCAAGCGCGACCCGATGGCAATCGCCCGAGCCAGTTCCGCTTCGTCGTGAACTTCCACCAGCACCGCGAGCCCCGCTTCGGCCGCCAGGTTGTGAAAATGTTTCAATCGCGCGTCATCGAGGATCGCCACAATGAGGAGGATGGCATCGGCGCCCCATTCAACGGCCTCCAGAATTTGCCGCTCGTCAATGAGGAAATCCTTGCGCAACAGCGGCAGTTTCACAGCGGCGCGGATCTGGCGGAGGTAATCCAGCGAGCCTTGGAAAAATTTTTCATCCGTGAGCACGGACAAACAGCTCGCGCCCGCGGCTTCATATTCCTTCGCGATGCGAACCGGATCGAAGTCCGGGCAGATCACGCCCGCCGACGGCGAGGCCTTTTTAACTTCAGCGATCAAGGCCACGTCGCCCGCCCGCGGCTGACGTAAGGCCGCGAGAAAATCCCGCCGCTCGCCACGCTCCAGCATCGCATCGTGCAAATCCCCCGCGGCGATCAGGCGTGCGGGAAGTTTCGCGACTTCGCGGCTTTTCTCTTCAACAATTTCATCCAGGATATTCTGGCTCTTCACAATTTCGATTCTTCCTTTCCTGCCTATGGACGTCGCACCTGCAGCGAGCGCCCATCCAAACAATAACAATAACAGGACATGTGGGCCCTCAATCAATGAATTAACAAGCTCGGAATCTCCAGCCTTTATCGCGTCCATAGATAGCGAGGCAAAGAAAAGGCCGAACGCCGACAACGCCAACCAGCCAACCAGCATTGGCCATGGGTTTCTGATTCCAGCGCGAGCCATGCGAAAAGGAATCCATAGGGCAAGGCCGAATAGCCCCAGTTGTGTGGAGCCAACCAATGCCATTCTCCAACTCATTCTCAGCGCCTTTGCGCCTTTGCGTTGATCTTATTCCTCTTCATCCTTCACGCCCTGCATCCGTTTCAGCGGGCAGCCGGCCCGCAGCCAGCCGTTTACGAACGCATCGAGGTCCCCATCCATTACGCCTTGGACATTGCTGGTTTCAACGCCTGTACGCAAATCCTTCACCATGCGATATGGCTGGAACACGTAGCTGCGAATCTGATTGCCCCACGACACGCTGCCCTTCTCGCCGTAAAACTTTTCCATGTCCGCCTTCGCCGCGTCGAGCCGTTGGGCGTAAATCCGCGAGAGCAACAGCGTCATCGCCGTGGCGCGATTCTGATGTTGCGATCGCTGGGCTTGCGACGCCACCACGAGGCCGGTCGGGATGTGCGTGATGCGCACGGCGGTTTCCACCTTGTTCACGTTCTGCCCGCCCTTGCCGCCGGAGCGAAATGTATCCACGCGAAATTCCGTCGGCGGGATGACGATTTCCGACGAGGTCTCCTCAATTTGCGCAATGGCATCCACGCTGGCAAAGCTGGTGTGCCGCCGCTTGTTCGAGTCGAACGGTGAAATCCGCACGAGCCGATGCACCCCGCGCTCCGCCTTGCAGAATCCATAAGCATTCTCGCCCTGGAGCAGCATCGTCACACTCTTGATGCCTGCGCCTTCGCCGGGGAGCGCGTCTTCGATCTCCACCTCCCAGCCACGAGTTTCCGCCCAGCGTTGATACATCCGCATGAGCATGCTGGCCCAATCGCAGGCCTCGGTGCCGCCCGCACCGGAGTTGATGCTCAGAATGCAATTATTGCGGTCATGCGGGCCATTGAGGAAAACTTTCAGCTCCAGCGCATCCAACTCCTTGATCAGCCGGGTCGCATCACGATTCAACTCCACTTCCATCTTCGCCTGGGCGGCGGGCGGTTCGGCCTCCCCGAGTTCAATCATCATCCGGGCGTCCTCGACCTGCTTCTCCGCTTGCAACAATGGCTCGATCTTGCCGCGCAGGGTGTTGGCCTCGTCAATGATTTTCTGGGCCGACTCCCGGTTGCCCCAGAAACTATCCGCCGCCATCAGCGATTCAATTTCGCTCAGGCGTTTCTGCGTGCCTGGGACGTCAAAGAAACCTCCGCAGGTGCGTGAGTTTCTGGGTAGCCGTGCTGATGGATGCGGTTACGAGTTCGAACATCCGCGCAGCATAGGGCATGGCCACAGGCGGATGGAAGTTGGAAATTCAGCGGTGTGACGGGGGTGCTCCCTCCTCGGGCGGAATGCTTGACCCGATCCAGCGGGCGCTTGCTCCGCCTTGTCCCAGCCGATAGGCTTCGTCGCTGGATTCAAATTACACCACAAACCAATTATGAAAATTCTGACCGCAATTCTTTGTGTCGCCGCTCTGGCGGGCGTAACGGCGCCCGCTGTCGCCGCTGAAAAAATCCAACACGTCGTGTCGTTTAAGTTCAAGAGCACGGCCAAGCCGGAGGACATCAAAAAGGTCGAAACAGCTTTTGCCGACCTGAAAAAGAAAATTCCCCAGATCAAGGCGCTGGAATGCGGTACTAACATCAGCCCGGAGAACCTGAACAAAGGTTTCACACATTGCTGGATTCTGACGTTCGCCAGCGCCGCGGATCGCGATGCCTATCTGGTTCACCCGGATCACAAGGAGTTCGGCAAGAACCTGGGACCAGTCTTGGAAGACGTGTTTGTGATCGACTTCATCGTCAAGGAACAGTCGAGGCGTAACCGCCACGCCAGCACGGCGCACTGACTTTGGCCGCGAGCCAGAGCTCCTTACGCGTCCGGCGCCGATCCCTCATCAATCCGGATTGGTCGCAGCACTGCCGTACATTGATGGAATCTCCTCCGTATTGCCCGGTCGGTGGCCGGGCTGGTTTTCGCTGGCGAAGAGACGATTGATGCTTGAAGGTCGGTCGTGCGGCTCCCAGAAGGAAATCGTCACCGCCTTTCTGGACGCTGTAAATCAGCTATGAAAAGCGTCAGCCTTCACGTAATCATCTCGGCATTGATCACCCTCTCGTTCTCGGCATGGGCCCAGGGCAACGTCGCCATTGAAGCCGAGGCCGGCCTCATCACGCCACCGTTCAGCGTGACCAATGGTTACGTCTTCCAGACGGCGGGCACGAATCTGGCCTCAAGCGGACGTGCCGTCTATGACATCGCCATTTCCCAGCCGGGCGGCTACGTCATCGTGGTCACTGTGAGTTCCCCCGATCACGCGAGTTCCCTGGCCGTCAATGTTGACGCCGAACCGACGGGCCCGACCATGATCTGGGACATACCCACCAGTCAGGCATTTACCAATCGAATCGTCACCTGGCGGGGCAGCGAATCGTCAACCGCCAAGGTACCGGGCCAAAAGGTTTTTAACCTTACGCCCGGATCGCATCAGATCATTATGCGGGGCGGCGACGACGCAGGCGCCCGAATCGATCGCTTTTCCATTGCCCGGATTCCCGCGCCGCCGGGCAATTTCCGAATTGTGGCGACTCCGTAATTGTTGAAAGCTGAACCGGTGCGAACTTGAAATGGCTCGCCGGAGGATTGCAGGAGGGGAGGTGGACGCAGTTGTTGATTACCTGCAAAATCCAAAGAACCAGCGCGAAGCAATTAGAATGCGCTCGATTTTGTTCAAAACTCCTGCGAGCCGCTTTTATGGAGGTATTTCCAAAGGAGCCGGTCCTTTTGCTATGTCAAAATTGTGCTCGCAACTCACCAACCCTATATCAGTATCCGCTCAATTGCTCCGTGCTCCGTGCTTGCCTTAGCTGGCGAGGTTAACGCGTTCAAGCCGGTTGCCAGCGGGAGCCGTCCGCGAAGACGGTGACTTGCTCGTACTGACCGGCGCGCAAGTCCAGTTCGATGAGTTTGGCGCCCTTGCGGAGCTTTTCGCCGCCATAGCCGGCATAACCAGTAGCGCGGCCGTACACCAGATCCAGAG
>JADLHS010000303.1 GCA_020848635.1 Limisphaerales bacterium | reverse complement strand
TGTCATCCTCGCCGAGCGCCCAGTAGGCCGCGCCGAGCCCATTGTAACTGCGCAACGGGTTGGGGCGCGCTTGCAGTTGGGCCTGAAATTGTTCAATCGCTTCGGGATATTTCCCCATCGCGTACAGAGTCAAGCCCATGTCCTGATGCGCGTCGGCATGATTGGGATAGGCCGCCAGCGCGGCGCGAAAATGTTCCAGGGCCCGCTCGGGTTTGGCTTGCCGAACTAGGGCTTTGCCCAAGATGGAATGCGCCACATGGTTGTTCCGGGTGGCCGCCAGCGCGTGCTCGAAGACGGTGAAGTCGTTCTGCCACGTCCGGACTTGGAAATGAGCGACGACCGCGCTGACCGCCACTGCCGCGGTTCCGATCAGGGCGAGCCCCGTTTTCCCTAAACGCAAATGCGTCAGAAAATCGGTCGCTGCCCAGACGACGCAGATGAAGATCCCGATCAACGGCACATAGCTATAACGATCGGCCATGGCCTGGGTGCCGACTTGGATGATGCCAATCACCGGCACGAGCGTGCCCAGGTACCAGAACCAACCGGTGGCGAGATACGGCTGGTCCTTGCGTCGTCGGACTGCCAATCCGGAAATAACGATCAGCAGCAAACCGGCGGCAACGGTCAGCGCGAGGGGCCACTGTTCCGATACCGGGTAACGGAGGTCCGGGTGCGGATAAAAAATCGCCAGGTCCGTCGGCCAGAAGGTTTTCCCGAGATACTTGAGGTAGGACGCAACGGCATTGGCCAGCCGGTCACCCACCGGCAGGTTTCCGGCCGTGCTCACCGCGCCGCCTTGCGCCTGCACCAATGAAGTTACAAGGCTCGACGCGATCGCCAGCGCGAAGAACGGCACTTTTTCCAGGGCGAGCCGTTGCCAAGTGCTGCCTGTCCCTCGCCATGCGTCCGTCGTTACTCTCCGGAGCGGCCAGACATCCAGCAATAGCATCACGAACGGCCACGTCACCAGCATGGCCTTGCTCATTAGCCCCAACGCGTAGAAGACCAGAGCCACAAAGTACCAGGCTTGCCCGCGGTTTTTGCTTTTTGCCTTTTGCCCTTTGCCCTGCCCGCCGCGTCCCAACTCCCTTTCCTCAATTTTGAATTGTGAATTTTGAATGTCACACTGCGCGAAGTGCGAATACGCAATGAGCGTCAGCAGGCCAAAGAAAGTGGAGAGCACATCCTTCCGTTCCGCCACCCACGCCACCGACTCCACATGCAGCGGGTGTAACGCGAACAAGGCCGCGACGAATGCGCTGCGCCACAATGCCCCGGTCATGGTATTGAGTAGCAGCAGGAGCAGAATGGCGTTGGCTACGTGGAACCCAAGGTTGACCAGATGGTGCTTGCCCGCCTGCAGATCGAACACCGTCACGTCAAGCGCATGCGAAAGCCACGTCACTGGATGCCAGTTGCCGGCGTGACCGGTGGTGAAGGCCCAGTTGACGCCCGCCCACCTCAGCCCGCCCTTCACCCACTCATTTTCCGTGACGTAATCCGGGTCATCGTAATTGAGGAAATCGTGATGCCCCACCGGCCAGTACGTGGCGAGCGTGACCACGGCCAGCAGCAGGCCCATCAGCAGAAGGTTCCGGGTGTTCCCAGGTTGATCCATGTGCGCGTCGAGATTTGCCGAAGCGCCCGGTGGGTTCAACTGCAAACCGGACCTTTTCACGAGTGAGCTTAAGATTATCCGCCGGCCCTCCGCGGCTGACCTGCTGCGCCCGGGCGCCGGTCGCGGTCCGTCGGAGACAAAAAGTTGCCGTGTGCTTTTGTCATTGTCTTTTTGGGCGCTTCAAACTGAATCTTAGCGGGTGCGTCGCAAGCTGGTAATTTGTTTGCTGCTCTCGGTGATGACCGCCGCCGTGTATTGGCCGGTGCGGCAGCACGCCTTCATCTATTACGACGATCCGCAATTCATCACCGAAAATGAGGAGGTCAAAGCCGGCCTGACGACGCATGGCTTTCGCTACGCATTCACCCATCCCGTGGTGGGGAACTGGCATCCGGTCACCACGCTGTCCCACATGCTAGATTGTCAACTGTATGGCGTGCATCCCGGCCGTCATCATCTGACGAACGTCGCGCTCCACGCGGCGAATGCCGTCTTGTTGTTCCTCCTGCTCGCCCAAATGACGGGGGCGCTCTGGCGCAGCGCGGCGGTGGCGGCCTTCTTTGCGTTGCACCCGTTGCGCGTGGAGTCGGTAGTCTGGATTTCCGAGCGCAAAGATGTGCTGTGCGCGCTCTTTGGATTGCTGACGCTCATTGGGTACGCGCGCTTCGCGCAATGGAAAATTCAAAAGTCAAAATCCAAACTTAAGGAAGGGGAGTTGGGACGCGGCGGGCAGGTCTGGTACGTCGTGACTCTGGTCTTATACGCGTTGGGGTTGATGAGCAAGGCCATGCTGGTGACGTGGCCGTTCGTGATGTTGCTCTTGGACCTGTGGCCATTGAAGCGATTGGAACTATCAACTTTCAGATTTCGGCTTTCAGCCTTCAAGGGGCTCGCGCTGGAAAAAGTACCATTCCTGGCGCTGTCGGCCGTCTTCTGCGGGATCACTTTGCTGGTCCAGCAAGGCGCGGGGGCCGTTTCGGGCATCAGCAAGATCGGAATGGCAGATCGTTTGGCCAACGCGGTAATGAGCTATGTCCGGTATCTCGCAAACACCCTCTGGCCGGCCAAACTCGCCGTTATCTATCCTCATCCGGCGGTCTATTACGCAACGGCGGAGCGCTGGTCCGGGTGGCAGATCGGGCTCGCCGCCCTGACTTTGTTGGCGGTTTCCGCCGCGTGCCTCCGCTCGCTTCGGAGTCGCCCCTATCTGGCGGTGGGCTGGTTTTGGTATCTGGGCACCATGTTGCCGGTGATTGGGTTGGTCCAGGTGGGCGAACAGGCGATGGCGGATCGTTACACTTACCTCCCCTTGATCGGTCCGGTAATCAGTGTCGTGTGGGGGATTGCCGATTTTTCAACGCGTTGGTCAGGTCGGCGACCGTTGTTGTGGGGGCTTGCGGTTGGGTTGCTTATCGTCGGATCGGTAGCCACGCGACAACAAGTGGATTACTGGTCGGATACGGTCCGTTTGTTTCAGCGGACCTTGGCAGTCACATCGGCCAACCCTTCCGCGCATTTTGCCGTGGGGGTTGGTCTGGAGAAGACCGGTGAGATCGAGGCGGCGATCCGCCAGTATCGGGCGGCAATTGCCATTGATTCAGGGTATCCAAAGGCGCACTACAACCTCGGCCAATTGTTTCGGAAACAGGAACGGTGGCCCGAAGCAGCCTTGCACTATCGCGCCGCCCTCGCGGCCAACCCGGCGGACGTTTACTCGCACCTGAACCTCGCCACGGTGCTCCAGGCGCTAAACCAAACCCGCGCCGCCGTGCTTGAATTTGAAGCGGCCTTGCGCCTGGACCCGGATTCAATCGAGGCTTTGAATAACCTCGCTTGGATTCTCGCCACCAGCAGCGAAGATGAACTTCGCGACGGTCCCCAGGCGGTGGTTTTTGGAGAAAAGGCATGTGCTTTGTCGAATGGCAGTCTGCCGACCGCAGTCGGCACGCTGGCTGCCGCTTATGCAGAGGCCGGACGCTATGCGGACGCGGTGAAGACTGGCGAACGGGCGCGTGACCTGGCGGCGGCGGCCGGCCAGGCCGCCCTCGCCCAGCGCAACGAGGAACTCCTGAAGCGGTACCGCGCTCAGCAACCGTATCGAGAGCGGAAAGCGATCGAAGTCGGTCGTTAGCCGCCAAGCCTTCCGAAACCTGCCGTCCTCGGGCGCGATCGGCGGATAGGGTTCTGCCGGCGGACCGACTACTCCTCCGCAAACAAGTATTCCAAGTCCGCTTTCGAGAGGCTGCGCGCGAAGCCTTCTTCGCCCAGCACATCGGCGATCGTCTTGGCTTTGCTCTGTTGCAGCTCCCAGATTTTTTCTTCGACGGTGCCGGGCGCGATCAGGCGATAGGCATTGACGGTTTGGGTCTGGCCAATGCGATGCGAGCGGTCAATGGCCTGTGCTTCCACTGCCGGATTCCACCATGGATCGTACAGCACCACGTAGCTGGCATTGGTGAGATTCAAGCCGGTGCCCGCGGCCCGCAGGCTCAGGAGGAACACGCAAGGTTTGGTGTCCGCCTGGAAGGCGTTGACGGCTTCCTGCCGGTCCTTGGTCTGGCCGGTCAGCAGGTGCGTGTTGATGTTGCGCGCGTGACATTCCTTCTCAAGCAGGTGCAGCATTTGCACAAACTGGCTGAAGACCAGCACTTTCTGGCCTTCGGCTACGAGCGCGTCGAGCAGTTCAAACAACGTCTCCGTCTTGCCGCTGGGCGAGTCGCTGCCGACCAATCTCGGATGGCAACACACCTGGCGCAACCGGGTCAACGCGGCCAGCACGTGCATCTTGCTCTTGTTCAGGCCCTGTTCCGCGACGGCCTGCATAATCTGGTCGCGGCTGCGTCGGAGTTCCGCAAGGTAAAGCTTGCGCTGTTCTTCGCCGAGCGGGCAATCGCGCCGCTGCTCGATGCGGTCGGGCAAATCCTTGGCGACGTGTTTCTTCAGGCGGCGCAGCAGCAGCGGCCGGAGCTTCGCGGAAAGCTGGCGGCGGGCGATGCGCTGGGTATTCTCCACGTCGGCCCCGCCTTTCGGTTCGTAGGTTTCCAGAAAATGTTCCTGGGTGCCCAGGTAGCTGGGTTGGATGAAATCCACGATGCTCCACAGATCGAGCAGGCGGTTTTCCAGCGGCGTGCCGGTGAGCGCGAGACGATGTTCGCTTTTGAGTTGCTTGACGGATTGGGTCACCTGCGCGCCGGGATTCTTGATGAACTGCGCTTCATCGAGAATCACCGCCCGGAAGGCAAATTTCTGCAGCTCTTCCAAATCGCGCCGCAGCAGCGCGTAATTCGTCACAATGATGTCGTATTCTGGAATCTGCCGGCGCAAGTTGTGCCGCGCCGCGCCGCTTTCGAGCACCAGCACTTTGAGATCGGGGACAAAGCGTTCGGCCTCGCGCTGCCAGTTGTGCAACACGGACGCGGGGCAGATGACCAGCGAAGGCTTAGGGTTCTTCCGGTTGCGCTCCTTGAGCCACGCGAACCACGTCAGCGTCTGCAACGTCTTGCCCAGGCCCATGTCGTCCGCCAGGATGCCGCCGAGGCGGATCTGCACGAGGTGCGCGAGAAAATCGAAGCCGTCCTTTTGATAGGGGCGCAGCTCGGCCGTGATACTCGCGGGCAGCGGGACATCGGGCACGCCCTTGAAATCACGGACGCGCGTGCGCAACGCTTTGGCTTCGGGGGAGTCGGCGAACCGCGTGAATTCGTCCTCGCTCAGGTGGGCGACGTTTTCCAACCCGACCTTTTGCGGCACGGCAATCAGACCATCCACTCCGAGGTCCGCCATGGCTTCGTGCGCCCGTTGGACCGCTTCGGTGTCGAGTTCCACCCAGCCGGAGTTCGGGAGTTTGACAAAGCGCCCGCTCGCGCGGGCAAGGCGTTCGAGGTCGGATTTGTTCAGCTTCAGGCCCTCGGCTTCCCACTCGGCGGAGACCGCAAGCCAATCAATGCCGCTGCCCTTGACGATCAATTTCGGTTTCAGCCGCCGTGGGGCGAGAAATAAACGGTGGAAAGCGGGATTGCCCAGGAACTCCACGCCTTCGGGCCGCTGCTGCCAGGCGTGGGCGAGGGTGCCGAGACAGTTTTCATTCGCGTCGCCGATCCACAAGCCCGACTCGGGTGTGAACCAGTCGAGTTGGCGCAACCATTGCATGGCCGGTTCCAGGCGCGGATCATCCAGAATTTCCGGTTTGTCGGTTGGCCGCTTGCGGGTTTCCTCAGGCCGCCAGTCCTGGCCGGTCCAAAACCACACGCTGCCGTCGCGAAAGCTTTTGGCCAGCAGCCGGAGGCGTACAGTGTCTTCGAGCAACTCGAACACCAGTTGCGGCCCTGCCGGATGGACGACGCAGAGTTGTTCCCAATCCACCCCCTGATTGGCCCCGGCTTGCCGGAGATGCACGAGCAACCGATGGCTCAGGCGGCGTACCGGAACGGCGGGTTTGTCCACCCAATGGGCGATGACGGCGTTCGGCGGCGCATTGCGCAGGAGATAAAAGGTGTTGCCCGCGAGCACGAGGGGCGGCTGTTGGTTGAAAAATCTCACCTCCGCGAGCGGTATCTTTTCACCACTCGGCAGCGTCAGCCGGTGCGTGAACGAAAGTTCCTTGTCCCCATTTTCGAGGTGCGGATCGAGAGCCGCGACCTGGCCGTGGAATTGCAGGGCTTGATTCCCCGGGGCGGCTTCGAGGCGGCGGGTGTGCCCCCAGCGCGCGAGCCAGTGGAGCAATTCCGTGTCCGTCAGTTGCAGGGTGTCGTTGCCGTCCTGCCGCTGCCGATGTGTTTCGGTGAGCCACGCAATGAATTCCCAGTCGGCGGGCGGGAAAAGCTCCTGCTCGTGGGCGGCGCGCGTGGCCAGGTCGATCAAATCGCGCAGTGTGCGAACCTTTTCGCCGGTGCGGGGCCGGAACAGATGAAACTGCACCCCGAGCCGAAACCGTGCGTGGTGATCTTCGTCCGGTTGCGGCTGGCAAAGCACCCGCAGGGTGGCGCGCGGTGTGTCGAGATGGGGTGGTTGCGCGGGGAACAGCCAGTTCTCCAGTTCCTGAACGAGCTTTTGTTCGTGTTCGGCCTGCTCGGCGCGGGCAAAGCGGGCCATGTTCGCGTGGGTCGTGAGTTCCGGCGGGAGCGATCGCTTGGCACGGAGGAAAAGAAAGGCGAGTTCTTCGAGCCGGGCGCTCTGGTTGACGGCCAGCATGCGGGGCCACCAGTCCGTGGCGGGAAAATCTTTGCGCGAGAGGGAGAGCTTTTCGAAATAATCTTCCAGCAGCAGCCATGAACGTTGCGAATCGGGGCAGGTGGCAAAGGCACGCAGGAGTTCCTGCCGCTCGGAAACTGCATCCTTGGAATCGGACAACTCGCGCCGCAAATCGGCAAACGCCCCATACGTTTGGGAGAGCACCTTGTTGTGCGCGTCGTATTTGGACGTGATCCCGCTGTGGCGAGTCGCACCGTTGCCGTTTTTTCCTGAGTCTCTGGCCATCTGTAAATCCAACCCGTGAATGGGCTCATCATCTCGCCATGGAACCGGGGGGTTGGTCAATCAGAAACAAAATATTTTTGCACTGCGCTACTCCGTTTGGCCAAACTCCGCCCCATCCGGCCTTGATCCTTGAACCATCAATTGGATCCGGCGAAGCCGGTTGACCTGCATACGCAGATCGGGGGCAGCCGCACCGGCGGTACCGTTTGCGGTCTGCGGGTGGGAGACAGGCCCCGGTCGCCGGGGGCCGCGGGCTTATTTCGTGGTCGGACTATTGCCCCTGGCAGCGGCATCCCAACATTCTGAAACGTGATTATCAGCTCAGGCGGGCGATGGGCTTTCCGCGAGGAAACTTTACGAACATCGGGCGACTATTGCGCCGGGGATGAATTTGGCCAAAGTACAAAAAAACCGGGCCAAACAGTCAGGGGGTGACCGAGAGGCCCGGGGAATTTTCGAATTGGTACTCAGTAGGTTTCCGGAGAAATCCGGCGTGGGCTTGTACCTAGTCACCTCGCCGGAAATTGTTTTGCTTCAAAGATCAACTGCGACCTACAAAAATTACTCGTGCTAACTGACATGAGTTAATCACTATCCTTCATCCGTGTCAAATCCCCGGAATTTTTATTAGCATGGCTTTTGTGTTGTATTCAGTATCGCCGGTCATGGCCTTGGGAGTCTGGGATTGCTTCCTCAGCCGCGCCCCCACCCGAGCGGGTTCCTGGGTGCCGGCAATCCGGTAACCACCAAATCGGAATGGGGCGCCGGCGTTTCCGTGCGTCACTCGGGACGCCCTTTGGGCACGAATTTGTGCGGCAATACATCCGGCACGACCCGAACCTGCGTGGTGAATTTGAAGGGTTCCGGGTTGCCGGTTGGGAAAGTCAGTTCAACGAAGAATGCCGTCCAGCCTTTGGCCGGTTCGGGGACCTTGCCCACATAAACGCCGCCGCCTTGATCGGCAAGCACCGTGCTGGTGTATTTTGGTCCCAGCGTCTCAATGCGGAAATCGCGCGCCTCCGGATTCGTTGCCTGCCAAAGCTTGACTGCGGCGGGCTTGTCTTTTGTCGTAACCCGGATGCCGCCGTCCTTTTCCAGTGTCCACGAAAACTGCGGCAAGGGCTGGTCGTATATGACCGCGTTGTAGCAAGCCTGCAACGTCAGATAGGCGTCGGAGCCCTTGAGCGAGTGATCTGCATTGGGCACGTAGCGCAGGTATTTCACCCCGGGCAGCTCGTTGAAATAAAACTGGGAGGAATCCGGCAGAAAGAACTGGTCGCCGGAAGCATTGACGATGAACTTGGGCATCGTGAGCCGCTGGCGGTATTCGTACGGATCCTCGATTTTCATCAGGGCGCGATCCTCGGGCGTGCCATTCCACTCCATAATCCGAAACGCCGTGTAATCCCCGACGGACGGGGCCCAGAAGCCGTACGCGCCGTAATGGTGCAACATGGAGGCTTCCATGTTCAGGACATCAATCACAATGGGCACAATCGCCACCACGCGCTTATCCACAATGGCTGTCATCCACGTTGTCCAGCCCCGTTTCGACCCGCCGGCCACCACGAAACCATCCACCTTCACGTTTCCGCCGGCGGCGCTGCCGCAAACCGCGGTGACCGTATCCATGGCGCGAACGGCGGACTTGGTCATCGGCAGCCGGGCCGGCCATTTCTTGTCGCCCGTGCGGAGAAACTTGTCCCAGGTGTAAGCAATCAAGGAATCCTCTTTGCGCCCCTCGGTCTCTCCCGCAAAAACCAAGGGCTGGTTGGGCACCATTTTCAATTCGCTCACCACGGATTTGGTGGCAAGGGCGATCTTGACCAGGTTGCCCTCGGCGCCGGTGGGTGGTTTGCCGCCATTGCCGCCGCCGCCAATGAAGAGCAGGGACTTCGAACTCGCCACATTGTTGGGTTTGACGATGACCATCCAGTGCTTCCACAGGGGGCGATCCACCTCGTTCGTGGTCAGCCAGGCCTGCGAAGTCATATCCACGATGAAAGTGGTGTGGTCCTTGCCCGGCACCGTGGCTACCACACTATAACTGTAGTTCGTGTCCGGCGCGGCCACATACTCATCCAAGGCCGTGCGGTCATCCTGCGCTTTGGGGGCTTCGGCGGCGATGACTGGCTTGGCCGCGCTGTCTTTCGCCGCGGGCGAACAGCCGACGACGGTTAGCGCAACCAGCAGGCACCAGAATGCGCGGCGCTGGTGGGTTTCAAGTTTTTCCATTAAACGTGTGATCATAGGATTGTGATGTAGGCTTTGTCCCGGCCAAAACGGGATGCAGAGGGATAAACGTTTCATCTTCCAAGTCAACCGTTTTCACCCCTTTCGACCTGATCGGCATTGAATGGATTGCGGTTAATTCCCCGCGTTAAAAAATTTAATAGCCGCCACTGTCGGACTGGCGTAGAGTTGTACCCGAAGCCTTGAACACCAAACCAATAAAACTATGAAACCAACCTCCTCCATTCTGGCCGGCGTGCTCGGCCTGTTCCTGATGTCCGCGGCCATGCCCGCCTTGGCCGAAGATAAAGCCAAGGAAAGCACCATTACCGGCGACGCCAAGTGTGGCAAATGCGCTCTGAAAGAAACGGACAAATGCCAGAACGTCATCCAGGTCGAAAAGGACGGCAAGAAATCCTCCTACTATCTCGTGAAGAACGAGGTCAGCGACAAGTTCCACAAAAACGTGTGTTCGGAGACCAAGAAGGCCACCGCTACCGGTACCTGTAAGAAGGTGGATGGCAAACTTGAATTCACCGCGA
>JADLHS010000302.1 GCA_020848635.1 Limisphaerales bacterium | reverse complement strand
GCGATTTAACTTTCAGCCTGCCCCCATCGCAATCGCCGGATCAGCTTGCTGATCCGGTTTTGCTTTGCGGACTAAAACCCTGGCCCAAGGTTTGGCTTTGCCCGCGCTCCCCGTCGTGCGCGTTCGTTGACACTCATTTTTCCCGCTGTTACCGTTCGCATTCAGGAAAACACCGCAATGGACTACAAAGACACACTGAATCTGCCGCGCACGGACTTCGCGATGAAGGCCGACCTCGTCACGCGCGAGCCGCTCCGCTTGGAAAAGTGGCAGAAGGAAGATCTCTACGCCAAAATACAGGCCGCCCGCGCCGACGCGCCCAAGTTTGTCTTGCACGACGGCCCGCCCTTTGCCAACGGCGATGTCCACATCGGCACGGCGCTCAACAAGATTCTCAAGGACATCGTCATCAAATACAAATCGCTGCGTGGCTTCAGCGCGCCCTACATTCCGGGCTGGGACTGTCACGGGCTGCCGATTGAGTTCAAGGTTTCGCAGGAAATGCGCAAAGCCGGCGACACGAACGCGGATGCCGCGACGGTTCGGAAGGCCTGCGACGCGTACGCCCACAAATACATTGATCTGCAGCGCACACAGTTCAAACGCCTCGGCGTCCTGGGCGATTGGGATCACCCCTACCTCACGCTGAGCAAAGAATACGAAGCGGACGAACTGCGGCTCTTCGCCGACATCGTCGAGCAAGGCTTCGTCTATCGCGGCAAGAAGCCGGTTTATTGGAGTATCCCGTGCCGCACCGCGCTGGCCGAAGCGGAGGTGGAATACGCCGATCACGTCAGCCAGAGCGTGTTCGTGAAGTTTCCGGTCCTCGGCCGGCCCGGCGTGAATATTGTCATCTGGACGACCACCCCGTGGACTTTGCCAGCGAATCTCGCTGTTGCCTATAGTTCCACGTTCAGCTACTCGCTGGTGCAGGTGGGCGAGGAACAGTTCATCGTCTCGGCGTTGTTGCTCTCGACCGTCGCGCAGAAATGCGGCTGGCAGGATTATCAAATCGTCCGCAGTCTGGATGGGGAAGATCTCAAGTCCCTTGAATACCAGCATCCCTTCTGCAATCGCACCGGAAAGCTCTACGCTGGCGATAACTTTATCACCAACGACACCGGCACCGGTTTTGTCCACATCGCACCCGGGCACGGGTTGGATGACTATCATATCGGCCGGCAGAACGGTTTGCCCATCTACTCGCCAGTCAACGATGACGGCGCGTTGGCCCACACGAACGAACTGCCCGTCGCGCGCCAGATGCCGGCCGGGATGCTGGGAAAATCCATCCTCGAAAAGCACGGGAAGAGCGACGCCAACGAAGCCGTGCTGCATGAACTGCGCGTCCGCAAGGCGCTGTTGCATCAGGAGAATTACCATCACAGCTACCCGCACTGCTGGCGCAGCAAGACCCCCGTCATCTTCCGCGCCATGGATCAGTGGTTTATCAAGATTGATCACATGGTAGGGACGAGTTGCCGCTCGTCCCAAACTGCCGAAGCCGCGCAGCAGCGCGGCCCTACCTTCCGCGAACAAGCGCTCGCTGAAATTGATCGCGTCAGTTGGATTCCTGATTGGGGCGTCAACCGCATCAAAGGCGCCGTTCAGTCGCGACCGGACTGGTGCATCTCACGCCAGCGCACCTGGGGCGTTCCCATTCCGGCGTTTTACAACTCCAACGGCGAGCCGATCCTCGACGCCCAAATCGTGCGCAACGCCGCCGCCTTGATCGAACAGCACGGATCAAATGTCTGGTTCGAGAAATCCGTAAGCGAACTTTGGTCGCTCGTTAAGCCCGCGAATTGGGCTGGCGAACACGCCACTGCCAAATCCAATGACACGCTCGACGTGTGGATTGATTCTGGTTCATCGTCGCGTGCGGTTTTGATGCGCCGCGGCGAGTTGAATCACTCAACCCTCAACTCTCAACCCTCAACTGACTCCTGGCAGGCCGACATGTATCTCGAAGGCAGCGACCAGCATCGCGGGTGGTTCCAATCGTCGCTACTGCTCTCGCTCGCGGGCAACGGCGCCGCGCCATTCAAGACCGTGCTCACCCACGGTTTTATGGTGGATGCCGATCGCGAGAAGATTTCCAAGAGCAAACAGGGCGCGTACGAAAAACCCCAGACCGCCGAAGCCTACGTGAAGAAATACGGGGCCGACGTGGTCCGGCTGTGGGTCGCCTCGCAGGATTTCCGCAATGACATCGTTGTTAGCGAGGAACGGGTCAACAAAGTGGGGGAAACCTACCGCGGCATCCGCAACGCCCTCCGCTACCAGCTCTCGAACCTCTACGACTTCGATCCCGCGAAGCACACCGTGCCCAACGACCAACTCACCGGCCTGGACCGTTGGATTCTCGGCGAGTTCTCGAAATTGGAGCAGGAAGTCATCGAAGCCTACGACAAATACGAATTCCACGTCGTCTATCAAAAGGTCAGTCAGTTCGTCGCCGTGGAACTTTCCTCGATCTACCACGACGTCATCAAGGACCGGCTCTACACCGACGCCGCCAATTCGTTGCGCCGCCGGTCAACGCAGACCGTGCTGCATCGGCTCGTAACCGGTTTGTGCCAGATGCTATCCCCCATGCTGGCCTTTACCACGGATGAGGCTTGGGAGTTTGTGCCGGGCAGGACATTCGCGTCCGTTCACGGCGCGGCGTGGGAGCCCGTTGGCTTCACCACCAAGGATTACGAGCGGGAATCGTGGAAGAGTTTATTCCTACTGCGCGAACTGGCTTTGCCTGAACTGGAAAAGGCCCGGCAGGCAAAACAAATTGGCAAGTCCCTGGAAGCGAAGTTGACCTTGAACGGCACCGGCCCGCTAATTTTGGATGCAAAGGTAAACCTCGATTCCCT
>JADLHS010000301.1 GCA_020848635.1 Limisphaerales bacterium | reverse complement strand
TTTGATGCCGCGACGACGAAGCGCGTCCAGAGCGCGGCCGTGGGCGCGTTTCGTGCCATCGGTGGGCGCGATTATGGGCGGGTGGATGTGATGGTGCGGCCGAATGGCGATCCCGTCGTGTTGGAGGTGAATTCGCTGCCCGGGATGACGGAGACCAGCTTGCTGCCGAAGGCGGCGGCGGCCGCGGGCATTGGCTACGCGGAATTGTGCCAGCGGATGGTGGCCCTGGCGCTGAAAAGAAGAAAAACTTAGAAATGCAAAATTCAAATCCAGGGCAGAGCGCCCGCCGGGTCGGCGGGCTTCCGGCATTTTCAATTCTCAACTTTGCATCTTGAATTGATGGCAATGTGGCCCAAGCGAAAATCAGTTAACCGGCGGTTAGGTCGCGTTCATGTGTTGGACGTGAAGTTGCGATCCGACCAGGTTCGCCAAACCCGGATGCGGTGGGGGGCGTTGGCGGTGGGCGTGGTGGTGGGTACGGGATTCGGGCTTTATGTGCTGTGGCGGGTCGGCGATTGGGCGCTGAATCAGATGGTTTACCAGAACCCGGCCTTTGCCATTCGCGAGTTCGAGGTGGAAACCGACGGCGTGATCGCGGCGGCGCAATTGCGCCAGTGGGCCAATGTGAAGCCCGCCGAAAACCTGCTGGCGCTGGATCTCTTGCGGGTGAAGCGAAATCTGGAGCGCATTCCCTTCATCGCCACCGTCTCGGTTGAACGGATCCTGCCGAAAACATTGCGCGTGCGGGTGACCGAACGCGAGGCCGTGGCCCAGGTCCTGGTGCCGCGGTCGCGGGCCGGCGGCGGCGCGGACGTGCAAGTGTTGCATCTGGACCCGGAAGGATTCGTGATGCCGCCGATGGACCCACGTCAGCGCGCGACGCCCGGCGGGCTGGTAGATGACTCGCTCCCTGAGTTAACGGGCCTGAAGCTCGCGGTTCTCCAGTCGGGACGGCGAGTGGATTCGGCGGCGGTGGTGGCGGGGTTGCGTTTGATCTCCGAATTCGCCTGTTCGCCGATGGCGGGATTGGTGGACTTGCGGCGGATTGATGTGAGTGCGCCGGACGTTTTGGTCGTGACCACCGCGCAAGGGAGCGAAGTGACCTTTGCGCTTCAGGATCTGGACCGGCAATTGCGCCGCTGGCGGGAGATTCACGATCAGATCCAGCGGAAGCCGGGCAGAATCGTGTCCTTGGATCTCGCCGTCCCGAGCAATAGTCCATTGCGCTGGCTTGAAGCGAGCGCGTTACCAACTGTCCCACCCAAACCTCCCAAACCGCTCCGGAGCAAGAAGAACCATGTTTGACTCATCCTCCATCATCGTCGGGCTTGAGATTGGCACCTCCAAGGTTTGCGCGGTTGTCGGCGAAATGAACGACGACGGCGCGCTGAACATCATTGGCGTCGGCCAGGCCCGGACGCGGGGCGTGCGCAAGGGCGAAATCATTGATGCCCGCGCGGTCGAGGAAGACGTGCGCCACGCGATCGTGGAGGCGGAGCAGATGGCCGACGTGGAGATTCGCAGCGTCTATCTTGGGGTGACGGGCGGCCATATTCGCGGTTTCAACAATCGCGGAGTTCATCCAGTGGTTTCCGCCGATCGCGAGATTTCCGACGAGGACGTTTTGGACGTCGTGAAGAACGCCAAGGCGATCAATCTGCCGCAGGACAACACGGTGTTGCATGCCATCCGCCAGCATTTTCTTGTGGACGGCCACGACGGCGTGACTGATCCCGTGGGCATGCTCGGGGCGCGGTTGGAAGTGGATGTGCATGTGGTTCACGGCCATTTGAACCGTTTGCAGAATGCCATTCGCGTCGTCAAGGGCATGCAGCTCGAAGTGAACGAGGTGGTCTTTAACGGCCTGGCTTCTTCCCTGGCGGTGCTGTCGAATGAACAGAAGGAACTTGGCGCGCTGGTGATTGACATCGGCGGCGGGACGACCGATTACGTCGTTTATTGCGGCGGCGTCATCAAGCACACGGGGGTGCTGGCAGTCGGCGGCGATCATGTGACCAACGATCTCGCCTTTGGTCTGAAGGTGCCACAGGGTCGCGCGGAACAACTCAAGATCGAAAATGGTTCGGCATTGGTGGACGACGCGGTCAAAGGCCAGACCATGAACATCACGAGCGAACTTGGCCTCCCGCTCAACACCGTCAACCTCGAGCATCTTCGCCGCATTATGGCGATGCGACTGGAGGAAGGGTTTCAGCTGATCGCGCAGGATTTGGCGCCGGCGGGGTTGCTGGAATATTTGCGCGCCGGCGTGTTCCTCTGCGGCGGTGGCGCCCGCATTCCGGAGATCGCCCGGCTTGCCGAACAGGTGCTTGAACTGCCCGTCACGATCGGGAAGACCAGTTCCGTCAGCGGCCTCAAGTCCACCTTGGATCAGCCTGAGTTCGCCACAGCCATCGGGCTGGTCCGGTTTGGCTCGTTCAAGTTTCGCAAGCGCGAGGTCCGACCCACGCTTGGACAAAACCTCAAAAGTGTCTTCAGCAAACTTCTGCCCCGCTAACCAACAACTGCTATGGACCCTGAAAACACTTCCCAACCCGTGCCGCCTGTGGAAGCCCGGAAACGAGCCGTCACCATTTTTGGCGTCGGCACGGCGGGGATTACGATGGCCGGGCAACTGGCCTCGGAAGATTTCACGGGCGCAAAACTCGTGGCCCTTAATACGGACCATTCCGTTGTGGCAACCGGCAGCGAGATGATTCATCTCGAAGGCAAACTGCTGCGCGGATTGGGAACAGGCGGCGATCCGGAGCGCGGGCGTGGACTGGCCGAGGAACATTTCCAACGCTTGAAAACAACCTGTGCCGGCGTGGAAGTGGTGTTTTTGTTGGCGGGACTCGGGGGTGGCACGGGCACCGGTGTGTGCCCAGTGCTGGCGCGCGCCGCCCGCGAAAGCGGCGCGCTGGTGCTGGCTTTCGTCACGCTGCCGTTCGTTTGTGAGGGCAATCAGCGGCAACGGCTTGCCCGGCAGGGCCTCGACGAACTCACGACTGTCGCGGATGGTGTCATCTGTTTGCCGCACCAGATGGCGGCCAAGTTGCTCGATGAACACGCCGGTTTTGCGGACACGTTCCGCGCCTCCGCCCAGCTCTTGATCGAAGGCCTGCGCGGCGTGTGGCGTCTGCTCATGCATCGGGGGTTGATTGAAATTCATTTCGCAGAACTGTGTGCGGTGCTACGCGCGGGCCATGGCGAAAGCTGTTTCGCCACCGTGGAATCCGCCGGACTCGGCCGCGCGACCGCGACGATTGAAAAGCTGTCCGCCCATCCATTGCTCGATGGGGGGCAAGCGTTGGCCGGAGCGGAAACTGTGCTCGTCAGTCTCCTGGGCGGGCCGGACCTCGCGATGGCCGACGTGAACCGGGTGATGTCCGAACTCAACGAGCATTGTCCGAAGTCGCGCATCATCATGGGCGCGGCGGTGGATGAATCGTTTCGCGACCGGCTGGCGGTTACAATTATCGCCACGGGTCGCCCGGCGGTCTCCGCAAAACGGGAGCCGAGCAAGCCTGAAAAGGCCGGGTTGCCTACTAGCATGCCGGGTTTTGAAACCGAATTGCTGCATCCCACCAAGCCGGAACGCCCGGGTTCACGTCATCTGCCTCCGGCGCCGGCGCTGAGCTTGGAGCAGCGTGAGCAAATTCTCGCTCAGCAAACGGGGAAGTCCGGACGCGCCCGCAAGCCTGGCCCCCGCATGAAACAAATTACGCTGCCCCTCGATATCGTGAACAAGGGCCGCTTCGATAAGAGTGAACCGACGATCCACAAGGGTGAAGACCTCGACCTGCCAACTTACGTCCGGCGGGGTGTGGCACTGAATTAACCCTGCGCGCGGTTTGGGGCCGACCAGCTGAGATGGGGCGGCGCAGGACTCGCTTCGCGGGCGATGAATTTCTGCAACCTGCCGGGTAGGGGCCGGGCTTTCGCCCGACGCCCCCCACGGACCCGTACGTGACTAATTGAGTCATACGGTTCGTCAGTAATGACCCTTGCGGATCAAGAGCCTTGCAGGTAACGACTCCACAAGGCGACATGACTGTTGCTGCCCTCTCAAAACGCGTGCACGATGCGCGGCTTCGGCAAGTCGAAAATGTCTTCGACTTGGGTCGCGAATTTCTCCCAGCCCATCCGGTCTTTCGTATTTCTCCGGCTCCACCATTTCTTCCATTTCGCCCGCGTGCCTTCATAGGCCACTTCCAGCATCTTGAAGTTACCTCTCAGCCCGTAGTACTGATAGTGCCCACGGAGCTTGGCGCTCAATATGCCATACTGTTTGGCTATGGTCTCATGCAGGTGCTCTTTGCACCAATCTCCGATTCCGCTCAGAAAACGGCTGAGCCGCTTTCCCTGCGTCTTTCGCTTGATGGTCCAGCCACCCTGGCGCGTCTTGCCCCAGTAGTGCGTGAACCCCAGAAACGCAAAGCTCCCGGGTCCCTTGCCCTGCTTCCAATACGGCCGGCTGAACTGCACCCTCCGGCTTTTCTCCGGGTGAATGCGCAGTCCAAACCGCTCGAAGCGTTTGGGCAACACCTCATAAACCCGCTCGGCGTCGCTTTTCAAGTTGTATCCCATCACGAAATCATCGGCAAATCTTGCCAGAAAACAGCTCCCCTTCATCCGCGTTCGGACGTCGTTGTGGAACCATTCATCCAGCACGGTGTGCAGAAAGATATTCGCCAGGATCGGTGAGATCGGTGCCCCTTGCGGAGTGCCCATTTCCTGGTGGGTGATTCGCTCCCCCTCCACCACGCCCACGTGCAGCCACATCCCGATCAGTCTCAGGATCGCGCCGTCGTTGACTCGCTTCTGGAGGATGGCTCGAAGCTCTTCCCAGGAAATCGTGTCGAAAAACTTTTGAATGTCGGCATCAATTATCCAATTGATGTCGTGCTCGAGACATTGTTGCCGCAGATAAGTCAGTGCCTGGTGGGCGCTGCGCTGTCTCCGAAATCCAAACGAGAACTCGCAAAAATGCGGCTCGTAGATGGCTTCCAGCAACATGGCCACCGCCCGTTGCACGATCTTGTCTTCCAGCACCAATATGGCCAGCGGTCGCTGACCCCCGTCCCCTTTGGGTATCCACACCCGCCGCGCCGGTTGGGCTCGGTATTCCCGGGCTACCATCCGTCGATGCAGGTCGGCTATTCGCTCCCCAAGGTTGACGGCGTATTCGGTCACGGTCATCTCGTCGATGCCCGCGGCCGCGTCCTTGCGTAGCTGATAAAAGGCTTCCGTTAGGAAGTCCTCGTCCATTAAGTGCGCCAAGGTGGTGAACACCAGGGTCGCATCGCGTTTTGATTGTTCCGCAATCCGTGCCAGTTTTGTTGAGACAGTTGGTGAGCTCAATGTCCCTCCTGTCGTTCCTTGGCCCAGACGTCATGCCCGGCATTGCCTTCCCGCAGCCTGATGGCTTTTATCGTGGGTCCCTTGGGCCTCGGCTCCCCCCGCGTCCGGTCAAGGGTTTCCCCCTGCCCCGCGGTACTGTGCGTTGCTACGACTGCCTTCGTCCGTCCCGGTCGGTCTGCTTTTGGCTGCCTTCCGGTACCTTGGGTTGACGTGTTACGGTTCGTGTCCCTCCCGACTCGCGCCGAGTTAGGCTCGTTTGTAGGCCGCGTCGACCTCCAAACGCCAGGGTGTTGCTTGCGCCGGTCACCCTTGTTCCGGCGATCCTTCCCATGGAGACGGGAGGCTCTCCCGAGTTCCCGGATTACCCTTTTGCCCACATGCCCCGCTCTGAGACCCCGGTGGTGTCCCGCCCGCTCGCCTTGGCGCGGACAGGACTGCTGCCTTCCGA
>JADLHS010000300.1 GCA_020848635.1 Limisphaerales bacterium | reverse complement strand
TAAGCACGGATCAAACGCCGCACAAACCAATGAGCAAGGGGGACCTTGATCGCGCTATGAACGCAGAAATTAGAAACGCCCTCAACATCGATCGCACCATCGACATCATCACCATCGGGGCCAAATCGGGCTTGCCCAGACAAACCGAAATTTGGTTTACCAATGTCAGTGGCCGGATCATCATCTGTGGCACACCCGGTGCCACAGGGGACAAAGGGCCGCGCACGCCGCGCGATTGGCTGGCCAACTTGAAGGCCAATCCAGCGTTTACCTTCTGTCTCAAAGAGTCGCTACACGTTGAACTGCCGGCCAGGGCGGTCGAAATTGTTGATACGGCTGATCGCCGCTACCTGATGAGCGCGCCGGCAACACAATGGTATCGCGATCAAGTGGAGTCGCTGGCGGAACTCGTCCAGCATAGCCCGATCGTCGAAGTATTTTTTGATGAGAAGGGCTTTGCGAACATTCCGTCGGCTACAGGCAATTCTCGCGTGACCACGCTCATCGGTACGGGCACTGCGGGATATTCCGATCAGCAGGTGAACAACCCCTATGGTCTGGTGATCGGACCAGACGGCGCGCTCTACTTTTGCGACCTGGATAATCAACGAATCCGCAGACTTGACCTGAAGACGCGTCAGACGACAACAATCGCGGGGAACGGCGCGCGGGCGTACACCGGTGACGGCGGGCCGGCCACGGATGCCGCGCTGAACATGCCGCACGAGATTCAATTCGACGCAGCCGGCAACTTGTACATCGCCGAACGCGACAACCACGTTATCCGCAAGGTCGACGCCAAGAGCCACCTGATCTCAACCTTTGCGGGCACGGGAACGCCTGGCTTCTCGGGCGACGGTGGCCCGGCGGTGCGGGCACAGTTGCGCCAGCCACACAGCATTGCCATGCATCCGGATCAGCGCCGCTTGCTCGTTTGCGACATCGGCAACCACCGCATGCGCCAGATCGATTTCGAAACAGGTGTGATTGAACCATTCGGCGGCACCGGGACGCGCCAGCCAACCGCAGAGGGGGCACCAATCGGTAGCACGCCGCTAAACGGGCCGAGAACCATCACCTTCGACCGCGCCGGCACTCTCTATCTGGCGCTGCGCGAAGGCAACGCGATCTACCGGGTAGACGGCGCGACCTTGACGATCCACCATGTCGCCGGCACGGGCGAGCAAGGGTACGCCGGTGATGGTGGTCCGGCGCGTCGGGCAAAGTTGGCTGGACCCAAAGGCCTCGCCTGGTCCGATGATGCGCTATACGTCGCCGACACCGAAAGCCATGTCATCCGTAAGATTGACCTCAAGACAGGGATCATCCAGACTATATTGGGCACGGGGCAGCGCGGCGACGGTCCAGAGCCGGAGCCGCTGCGCTGCGCACTCGCGCGGCCACACGGCGTGTTGGTTGACACGCGCGGCGTGCTCTATGTGGGTGATAGCGAAGCACACCGGATTCGAGCGCTCCGGTAAGCAAGGGATTGTGGTTAGATTGCACAAGGAGATCACAAATGGCAGGACGACCCCTGGGACAAGAGAGCGCTTTGTTTGCCGATCATTATGCCGGCCGTGAAAGTGCCATCCGGCGGCGGGTCCTCCGCGCAACGATCGCGCGCTTCGAGCATTGTCCAGATGGTGATCGTTATCAGCGGCGCGCCCTAACAAACCTGGCCCGCTGGCAAGCTGAGTCCCAACCGTCTAACAACCCACACACCATTCTTGTCCTCCCCGGCGATTGGGGCGTTGTGACCCATACGCTAACCAAACAATTCGGGGCATGCTTCGCGGTGCTCAATATGGCGAACGCGTTCGTGCCGGGTGGGGCGTACGTCGAGGGTGCAATCGCGCAAGAAGAGAACATGTACCGGCGAACCGACTGCCATTTCTCGATAGCACCACCCCATTACGATGCAGCGCACGACCGCTATACGCCCGCCGCGACGCGTTTGATCACTGGCGAAGAGGGCGTCGTTTATCTGGATGTGGATCGTCCACGCGTCTGCGTTCGCGGCCCGGAGGAGCGGAGCGCAGAGAATCTTGGCTATCGCTGGCTCGACGAGCACGAGATTTTCCCGTTTTTTGAGCTGAAGGCCGCGGCACAAGACCTACGGAACGGTGACGCTTTTGACGCGGACAAGGCCTGCCGCCAGATCAGGGCACAGTTGGCAACGCTAAAATTGGCAAACGTGCGGCACGTCGTCCTGGGCGCGTTTGGCTGCGGCGCCTTTCGCAATCCGGCAGACCAAGTCGCCCGTATCTATCGCGAAGAGCTTGCGCACCACCGCGCCTTTCTGGACGTGGTGGCGTTTGCCATCTTTAACGCCGGCTACGGCCCCGATAACTTCACCCCCTTCCAGGCCGAGTTCAATGCGCGCTAAGCAAACGAGCCATGCTGCGGAAGCGACCAACTATTTTACGCTGCGCATCGAGTCACTGCGGCCGGCAAACCTTGATGCGTGCCGGAGAACCGGTTTTGTCCCGGCTGATGCCAGATGATGTCCGGGGCGAGAAGGCGGCCCAGTGCGGCTTGGTCTCCCGTCTGCACAGCGTGAATATAACTCTTGGCGATATCAATCAAAGACATTTTTAAGTTCCTTTTTTCATTGATGATTTTTTATTGATGATGATTTGTGATGAATGCCACAGGCAGGAATCTTCATCAGACGCCGATCTCGGACAACCACTGCCCAACTGTGCGCGGCGTGATTCCCAAAAGGGTTTGGGCGCTGCTCTTGCTGTTGATGGCATTGGCGGATACCTGAGCCATCGACTTGTAGCCGCCCACGACACCGGCGGCAGCCCCCGCACCGAAAAGCGGCGTAAGTAATTCGCCGAACTCGTCTGGATCAAGCCCCTTATACGTCACCTCTCGACCGAAATGTTTTGAGAAGGCATCAGCCAGTTCAACTCCAGTGACGGCAGGCTGCTGCCCAACGCCAACGACGCCCGTCACGGAAATGTCCGCAAAGAGTGCGTCAGCAACATCCGCAATATCAAGATGTGAGCTCCACGAGACGGGAAAATCCGCGCCAAGCGGATACCGAAGAATGCCGTCGTGTTTTACAGGTTCGAGAACCAAGGGCAGGAGCAGGTTTTCTAAATAGAGACGTGGTGCGATGACCGCCAGCGAAACGCCGGTCTTCTCTATTCCGCGAATCAGCGTAGAGACCGCGCTGTCCTCGGAGGATTGGCGTGATGTCCCCGGTTCATCCACAACCCAGCCGCTGGTGGAAATCACCACGCGCCGTGGCTTCGCTTGCCCAATTGCCTCGGCGATATTTCGCGCGTACAGCAATCGTTCTTCCTCTGAAACCACCGGCAAATGGACAAACACGCCCTTCGCGTCACGGTAGGCGGCTGCCAATGAATCAACGGAAGTATAGTCGACGGCAACTGCCGGCACGTCAGTCCACGCAGAAGGGTCACGTACTGCCGCCACGACGGCTTTTCCAGCCTGAAGACCCTTCTTGAACAGAGGCGAACCTTGAGCGCCTGTGGCGCCATGAATGATGTATTTCATCGATTTTATTTTCCTTTACACTGTTTTAAAATGTATACGATTCCCCATCATCGGGTACCAGAACATGCGAGGTTATCCCAGTGATCCGGATGTAGATGACTTAGAAATAAGAATTTCTTCCCTGCGCATTGAATAACAACGGTCGCGTTGCGAATTTGTTTTAGGTTCAGATCTAAATCTCCGCTTTCGTAATAAAGATGGTTCGCGATGGAGTGCAAGGAGGGGAGAGCTAACTCCTTGGAACCCATCAAGAGCCAATATTGAACACGAATGGTACCTATAGTATACTAGATGCACTTATTCAAGGTGATATCT
>JADLHS010000299.1 GCA_020848635.1 Limisphaerales bacterium | reverse complement strand
GTCTTGCCAGTCTGATTGTAGAGCAGATTGATTTTGGAGCGGGCGTTGTTGACGACAATGAGGTCGTTCAACCCGTCGCCGTCCAGATCGGCCGCGTGCAACAGACTGATCTGGCTGTCAATTGGGAAAATCTCCGGGCCGGTGAAACCAAAACGATTGGTAGCAACTTCCGCGCAAGCGCAGTGGGTCAACCAAGCCAGCGCGAAGCCGACGGTTCGCCCCGTGGCGGCCAGCCGGGCAAACCTCCGCCCCCGCCCGATCGGATAACAGGGCGGCGAGCCGTAAGTTTGAAGCAAGTTCTTCGTGTTCATTGAACGCGGCGAAAGCTGCCAGCGCCTCTTTCGGATGGCGAGATTATTCGCCAACGCCAGTCGTGCGGGGCCGGGTGGCAGGCGCAGCGATGTGATCCATTGCCAAGCGAATCCAATGTCCCCACAGTCGCTGGCGGGGATTCTCTGCCGCTGCAATCAAACATTCCCATGGGCAGACCCTTCGGGTACGCTTCCGTCACGATTACAATGCCATGAAAACTGAGATTCCTGACGCCATGAAAAAGGACGTCCCGCAGACCAAATGGGGCAAACTCCTCCTCGCGACGCCCGTGGTGATGACGGTCATCGCAACCTTGCTGGCGGGTCTGGCTTCGAGCGAAATGACCCGCGCCCAATACGACCGGGCCTTCGCCGCCCAATTGCAGTCCAAGGCTGGCGACCAATGGAGTTACTTCCAAGCCAAACGGCTCCGGGGGGTGATGCAACGTAACACGCTGGATTTGCTCCGCAGCACGACCTTGGTGCGCCCGCTCGACGAGGCCGCGCTCAAGCCAATGGGCGACCTCACTCCGCAAACCATCGCCGCGCTGCTCCTCGGACAACTGCCCGCCGCGCCGCCAGCCACCCTGGATCCCCGGCTAAAAGCCGCGCTGGAAGCGGTCGAGAATGCCAAGCCGGAACCCGAAATCGCGCCGCTGGTCCTAGGATTGACGGCAACGGAGTTGGATGCGGCTTTGAAAAATGCCCGGGATCGGGCGCAGGCTTTTGACCTCGCCCTGCAACCGGTGATTGAAGCCATTGACCGCATTGATAAGTCCCTCGCGGCGGCCCCTTCGCTTGACGCAGCCCGCGACTTCACCGCCGCGCGCCTGCGTTGCACCGCCTCCCGGTACGATGCGGAGGCGCGACTGAATCAATCCATTGCGAACGTGCTGGAGCTGCAGGTGCGCCTGAACAACCTCGCGGCGGAACGCCACCACCGGCGCAGCGGCTGGTTCTTCTTCGGCATGCTGGCGGCGCAGGCGGCGGTGATCATTGCCACGTTTGCCATCGCCGCCCGGCAACGCAACTTGCTCTGGTCGCTGGCGGCCATTGCCGGCCTGGGCGCGATCGCCTTCGCCATTTACGTTTACGTGCGGATGTAGTCGGGCCTCGTCACTCGCTGCGACCGGGCGGCACGGTTTTGCCGCGCTCGAACGTCTCGTCCTCCCACGACGCCGGATCGTCCAGCGATTCGAGATGCGTAAAAGCGACGGCATCGGGCAATGCGTGGCGAATGTCACTTTCAATGCGTTCGAGCAGTTCGTGGCCGCGTTGCACCGTCCATTCGCCCGGCACCAGAACATGGATGGAGACAAATTTTCGCGCCCCCGCCTGCCGGGTTCGCAAGGCATGAAATTGCACGCCCCCCGCCACGTAGCCATCCAGAACCTTCCGCACCGTCGCCACGTCCACCGCCCCCAAAGCCTTGTCCATGAGGCCGCCAATGGAACGCCGCACAATTCCCACGCCGGTCCAGACGATGTTCGCCGCCACCAACAGCGCGACAACCGGATCGAGGCGTTGCCAGCCAGTAAGCGCGACCGCGCCCACCCCGCCCAGCACACCCACGGAGGTCCAGACATCGGTCAGCAAATGCCGCGCGTTGGCTTCGAGGGTGATCGAGTTGTGCTGGCGGCCCGCCCGGAGAATCATCAGCGCGACCACCAGGTTCACCACTGAAGCCGCGACCGAGACGGCCAGACCCATTCCGAGTTCGTGCAACGGTTTTGGCGTTACCAGGCGCATGACGGCGGCGACGGCGATGCTGATGGCCGCCACTAGAATCAGACTGCCTTCGACCCCGCTGGAAAAGTACTCCGCCTTGCCATGCCCGTAAGCGTGGTCCTCGTCTGCCGGCCGGGCGGCCACCGTCAACATCGCCCGCGCCATGATCCCGCCGACGAGATTCACGACCGACTCGACCGCATCCGACAGCAAGCCCACCGAGCCGGTGATAAAGTACGCCACCGACTTGAGCACGATGGTGATGACCGCCGCCGCAATGGACAGCCAGGCGAAACGAGTGAGCGAGGAACAGTTCAAGTTGGACGGATTAAAACATCTGACCGCACCAAGTGAAAACAAAAACCATCCGGTCGCAAATCAAGACCGCCCAATCAGGGTCTGAATCACTCACGACGCCGGCCGCAACCTCCGTCGGGTAGTTTATCGGCGCGCCAATTCTCCACCTAGTCAACAACAAAACCGAACGCCGAGGACGCCAAGATCGGCGCGGAGAAATGCGGGGGCGGGTTTGTTTTGCGCCCGCGGCAAGAACTGGCGCGCCCGCTGCGTTGAATGGGGATGGCCGGCAGCCGGACTCTGCGTGCGATTATTTCGCCGCGCTGCCGACTTTATTGCGCCACACCGGATACTCCTGCTCGATCAGCTTCCGAGGTCAGTTGCCATACCACGCCGTGCCGGTGCGGCGTTCGCGCTCAATTTCGGCGAGGGCGTATTTTTTCACACCGTCGCGGCCGGCGAAGATGGGTCGGTTCGTGCCGATCTCATAGTGCCGGGCCCAGAGCACCGGCGCTTTCGAATCCGCGACCACCACCGTGTCGAAATCAGCGGTGTGCCGAAGAAACTCCTGCGGCGGCGCTTTGACTTTCTCGACCCGGATGCCCGATAGCTGCACCTGCGCCAACCACGCCACGGCCGCGTCCATCGCTTGCACCATTTCGGCGCTGGGCGTGTCCCATCGCATCAGGAAGCGGAGAATTTCCGTCGTGTCCTGTGGACAAATGGAGACCAACTCAAATGTCCGCGCCGGCCTTGCCGCGTAGGTCAATTCATCATGCTGCTGACACCAGCCAGCCAACCTGCCCGCCACCCGGATCTGACATTTCAAGATGCACGCTCCCCCGCGCTGAACCGCGTCCCGCGCTCGCTCGCGCCGACCATCGTCGAGCCACGCGAACTGCGGCGCCCCGTCCGCTGCGTCCTTCAGCACATTCAGACAGCCGATCATCGCGCCGTCGTTGAAGGTGATGTGCGCGTGGAAATCCTTTGGCTCAGGGTAGCGCTGCGGAAAGCCGCCGTTCGGATACTGCGCCGACAAAATAAAATCCAAACCGCGCCGGCAAGCATCGCGCCAGGCGGATTCGCCCTGCTGGGTATAAGCTTGCGCCAGGTAGGCCACTTGGGAATGCACGTTGCCGTTGTCGAACGACGTATCCTGCCGGCGGCGCGTCGCGAGGACTTGGGCCACCTGCGCCTCGGTGAGGATGGCGGTCATGTCGTAGTCCTCGGGCCAGCCGCCGTTGTCGCGCTGGAAGCGCAAGATATTCGTCACGATCTCGCGCACCTGGGTGGGCGGATACGACGGCTGATTTGGCTCCACCTTGATGAACCGGCTTTCGTCGCGAATTCCCCGCCAGTGATGGGCACTGCTGGAAAATCCCGAAACATCAATCGCAGCGGTTGCCCCCGGCTTGGGATTTGCCGGCGGGAGTGAATTCTCGACGGCGATGCTGGCGGTCAAACCCACGAACGTCACGACGAGATATGAAAGCGCACAGAGCATTATGCAGGTATCGAAGCAGATTTGTGCCTTCTTGGCGCAACGCTGTGCCTTTACCGCAGACGCGCGCTCAGTTTTCGAGCGCTTCCGCCCCCCGCCTTGCGGGACGCTTTTACGGGATCAAATCCTTCGCCATAATAAAGTCGTCCATCACGAAGCCGGAACCAAAGTCGGTGACGACAGCTTCGGCAACAGTGAACCCGTTTCGCTGGTAGGCCGCAATCGCTTTGGAGTTCCGCTTGTTGACGGCGAGCATCAATCGGCGGGCGCCGAGATCGCGCGCCGCCCGCTCGCAATGTTTCAGCAGCAAGCTCCCCAGACCGCGCCCGTGCATTTCCGGCAACAGATAGCATTTGTGCAGTTTCATCCCACCCGGCACGGGCGCGGGACCATACGCAGCGAAGCCGACGAATCGGTCTGCCACGAGCAAGCGCACGAACTGAATGCCCTGCGCCTGCATTTCCTCACGCAAAGTGTCGAGCGAATACATCCTAGCCAGCATGTAATCAATCTGCGCGTTGGAAATGATGCCCGGATAATGCTGCCGCCAGATGACCCCGGCCAGTTCGGCCAGCGCCGGGAGATGGTCCGCCGCGGCCGGCAGGATCTGTATTTGATCGGCAGGAAGGCACGGCATCGCGAAATTCATTTGCTTACTTCAAAACGGGCAGTCGTCCGGAATGCCCAACAACCCTTCCATTGCCCGTGTCGCCCGGTAGCGATCCGCATTGGGTTGGGCCAAGAAATCTTGGATGGCAATGGCGTGCTGGCCCCACGCGGCGGCGAGCGGCGGGGACAAAATATCAACCAGCGAGCCAGGTTCGGACAACCGTGCTTCCACCGCCAGCGCCCGACTCAACGCCAACGCAGCGTCGAGTAGCGGTGTCCGCGCCTCGTCGGGCAGCCCGCCATCAGCCAGAAGGCGGGCCATCTTGAGTTTGCGCGCAGCCAGATCGCGGTGGGCTTTTGCCTTCGCAAGTTCTTG
>JADLHS010000298.1 GCA_020848635.1 Limisphaerales bacterium | reverse complement strand
CGACCGCGGTCCCGGCATTCCGGCGTCCGAACAGGAAAAGATTTTCGAACGATTTTATCGGCTCGGGTCGGAGTTGCGGCGCGAGACGCCGGGCGTGGGCATTGGCTTAAGCATTGTAAAACACGTGGTCGAAGCTCACGGTGGCCGGGTGCGCGTGCAAAGCGAGGTTGGCCAAGGCAGCCGATTTACGATTGAATTGCCCATTGAAACCGCCGAAACGCAGCGGCGCAGAGGCCAAGGCCCAGCCTGAATCCGCTCCGTGTCTCCGCGATAAATCATTATGTCCCGCATCTTGATCATCGAAGACGAAACGCCGATGCGCACGGCGCTGGCCGATGTGCTCGACGGCGAAGGCTACCGCCCGCTCACCGCCGCCGATGGTGAGATCGGCCTGCGCAAGGCCGTGACAGAAAAGCCCGACCTCATCCTGCTCGATGTGATGATGCCCAAGCTCGACGGCTTTGCCGTGTGCGCGGAGCTGCGGCGGTTGGGCCATGCCGTTCCCGTCCTCATGCTCACGGCAAAAGGCCAGATCGAGGACCGCGTGACCGGCCTAGACGCGGGCGCGGATGATTATCTCGTGAAACCGTTCAGTACGGAGGAACTGCTGGCGCGCGTCCGGGCGTTGCTGCGGCGTACGCACCGGCAGGGTCAGTCGGTGACGAAGCTCAAGCTTGGCGAGGTGGAGATTGACCTGGCCCGGCAAACGGCGTTGCGCTTGAAAACTTCAGATGCCGTAGCCGCAGACGTTAGTCCGCGCAAACTTGAGGGAAATCAGCGCCGACTGACATCGGCGGCTACCCGCGCCGGGAAAGAAATCCATCTCACGGCTAAGGAATTTGCCATGTTGCGGTTGCTGGCCGAGGCGGCGGGCGAGCCGGTGTCGCGCGAGCGGTTTCTCGATGTGGTCTGGGGCTACGCCGCCTTTCCAACCACGCGGACGGTGGACACCCACATCGCCAGCCTGCGCAGCAAGCTGGAGAAAAATCCCGACGCTCCGCGCTGGCTCAAGACCGTGCACGGCGTCGGCTATCGGTTGGAGCTATGAACTACCAAACCGACGAAACCCGGAATGTAGGAGACGAGGTGACGAGTCTCTATTTAATTGGAGAGCGCGGAGTGATTCGCTTGAAAAAGCTAGAGACTCCTCACGTCGTCTCCTACGCGAGAATCATTTTTAGCTTCGTGTCGTTGGTGTTTTTCGCGGTTTGCCACTCCGATTTTGCAAAACCGTGACAACTCGGAAGCGCATCCGGACGATGTTATGACCATGAAAACGAAATCAACTTTGTCAGGTGGGGCGAGCGTCCTCGCGAGCCGTGGGGTCGGCAGCAAATGCGGCTCGCATGGACGCTCGCCCCACCAAAGCCTGTTCAACTTCGCGACATTGCTCCTTTGCGTCTTTGCGTTACTCCCCCTTGCCTTGGGTGCGGCCACGAATGACCTGAGCGGGCTGCTGCAAAAGGGTTTGTTCGAGGAGGAGGCGAACCGGAATCTCGAAGCGGCGGCGCAGGCGTATTCGACCGTGAGCGCGCAATTCGACAAAGACCGCAAGCTCGCCGCCACCGCCATCTTCCGACTCGGTGAGATCTATCGCAAACAGGGCAAGACCAACGAAGCCGCCGGCCAATACGAACGCATCGTGCGCGAGTTCGCGGATCAGGACACGCTCGTCACGTTGAGCCGGCAGAACCTCGCCGGGTTGGGCAACACGGCCGGCGAAAAATCGAATCGGCCGGACAACGTCCAGCGCCAGTATCTGGAGCAACAGTCCACCGTGGCTGAAATGGAGGCACTCATCGCCCAACTCAAAAAATTGGATCGGGATGAGTTGAGGCGGGTCCTGCCGAAGGTTTCACCCGATCCCCTACTCCGCAGTCTGTTGGACGAGATGTCCGACGCGGTACCATCGTACGCCGCCGTCCTCAAAATTCGGGGTGAAGCCGACCCGACAACCAAAGAACAGGCCGCCAAGCTGAATCAACTTGAGCAACAGGTGGATGAACGGGCGGATGAAGTCATCGCGGGACTGGAGCGGCGACTGACCGCCGCCAGGAACCAACTCGACTGGCTGAAATCCCAGGCCCAGCCGGGGCGGCCGGGCGGCGCAGGTGAACCGGTTTCCAAAGCTGCGCGTCTGGAGCAGAAGCGTCTGCTGGAGGAGGAAATCACTGTCGTCGAGAAGAAACTCGAAAGCCAAAAGCAGATCATGTCTTCCGGTCGTGTGTCACAAGCGGACATTCTCACTCCGCAGCAGGAGTTGCTGGCCCTGAAACGGCAGCTAGTTGTAGTTTCGGACACCCAGTTTGATTCTTCCAATCCAGCCGCCGAAACAGTCACCACCGACGACGAGGAAAAAGAAATCCGCCGCATCCAGGCGATGATCAAGAACAGCCCTGACCTCATCAATGCGCCGAGCAGCAGCGGCTCCACTCCATTGCACACCGCCGCCAGTCAGGGCCAACTGACCGTCGCCCGATTTCTACTGGACAACAAGGCAAACGTAAATGCCCGGAACAACAACCGAGAGACGCCGCTGACGCTCGCGGCCCTGCAGGGCCACAAGGCGATGGTGGAATTGCTGCTGAGCCGGGGCGCGGACGTCAACGCCCCGGGCGGAGGCAGCTACACGGCGCTTCACTACGCTGCGAGCCGCGGATTCAACGCTTTGGTGGAAACGCTCATGGCTAAACAAGCAGTAATTGACGCGCGCAACAACGGCGGAGAAACACCTCT